>NZ_VOZF01000040.1:0-21631 GCF_013419905.1 Acinetobacter sp. YH12046 | reverse complement strand
TGAAAAGATTTAGAATACTAAGTGAACGCTATCGAAATAGACGGAAAAGATTCGGTTTACGCATTAACTTAATCGCTGCACTGGTAAACCGGATGAACTTGCAATAATGACTTTCGCAAGAGATCTATTATTTAATAAAGATGAAGAATTTTCTGATTTAATTCAATATATTGTTGATATTTTATCGTCAGTTTCCTTTTATGTAATTTTATTCTTTTTTATTATTTCATATTTCATTACTAAAAAAATTACCCGTCAATCACATAGTCAAGAAACAGAAATTGAGCGACTAACAATCGAATTAACACAGAGCAATAGAGCGGCATCCGAAATTAAAAATCAATTAAATGAAGCAGAGGAAGCTATTGATGAATTAAAAAATAGTAATTTAACAACCTCATTTGAAATAGGTAGTAAATTTATAGCTTATATTTTTACGAAATTTGGTCTGACTTCTAGAGAAAGAGTTAGTTTATATCTTAAAACTAATGGTCACTTTATTTTGGCTGCACGTTATTCTTTAGACTCAAGATTTGCTGAAGTTCATCGTAAAGAATTCTCGATTGAGCAAGGTGTTATAGGAGAGTGCTGGAGGCTAAACAGACGTATTCTGAAACATCTACCTAAAAATGATGCTCCTTATATAAAAGAAACTGTCAAACAAAATTTTACTGAAGCAGAAATTAAAAGTTTTACAATGAAAAGTAGAAGCTTGATTGCCATACCTATTCATAGGGATAATTTTGAGCTAATCGGTGTAATGGTTGTTGAATCTACTAAAGAGCAATGGGATTTTGATGAAGATGGTACGCTAACCGATGAATATCATACTCTATTCAGACAATTCCTTATACACTATGAAAAAACTATAAATGCATGTCAAAGGGAGGTTGTAGAATGACTAACTCTCTAACTGATTTAATCAAATACTTTTGCAGCAAATACCCTCATGCTCAAGAGTTATCTAAAGCACGTTTAACAAAAATGATCTATTTAGCTGATTGGGAAAATTATCAGGTAAATAAAGAACAAATTTCTAATATTAATTGGTATTTTGATAATTTTGGACCTTATGTAACTGATGTTATCGATGCTGCTTATACGGATCCTGAAATCAGAGTTGTATCGACAAGAACAATCTACGGAACAGATAAAACACTGATTGAATATAAAGGTGAACCTCCAAGATTAGATGAAAATACAACCTCTATCTTGGATAAAGTTATTGATGAGACTAAGCCATTATCGTGGAAAAGCTTTATTGACTACGTATACTCAACCCCTCCTATAAAGCAATCTACTAGATACAACCACTTAGATTTTGCCAATTTCAGTTAACCCTCACCCCAGACCTCTCCCATAGGGAGAGGGAGCGTCATTTGAATTAATGCTTGCATGGATTTAGTAATGAAATTCCCTCTCCTTTTAGGAGAGGGTTAGGGAGAGGTGTTTTTACTTTTAAGCCCTAAACACACTTTCCATAAATCATCTAATACATCATCAGTTTCTAACAACACTTCATTATTCCAATACCTCACAACTCTCAAACCCAAAGCCTCTAAACACTTGGTTCGTTCAGCGTCATATTCTTTTCCCTCATCCGTTCCATGTTGACTACCATTTAACTCAATCACCAAACCAATTTCATGACAGTAAAAATCCACAATATAAGGCTCAATCACATGCTGACGACGAAATTTAAGATTCATAAAACGTTTGGCACGAAGGATTTGCCACATGAGGTGCTCAGCATCGGTGGCAGTGTGGCGCATGAATTTGGCGAAAATTAAAAGTTGAGGATCAAGCTTTTTGTTCATGGTATTTTTTATTTTTTGTGAGATTAGCAGATTTTATAACCTCTCCCCAAGGAAGAGGTAGAAAAACCTTAAAGCATCCCACGCCTTAAAAACATCTCTAATCCACTTACCTTTTTGATATACATCAGGCGTTCTTTTTCGACCTTAATCTGCTGCTTGATAGTGGAAGTATCTTCATCAATCTGTTTATACAGATCAGCAATTTGAACCTTACCTTTTGCCTTTTTGACTGCAATTCTGGTTTTTGATGACCAGACCAATCGATTGATCAATGCATCAATCTGCTCTTGTAACTTCTGGCTCTCCACATCCAAAGCCAGTTGATACAGCTTGACTTGCTCTGCACTTAAACTCTTTTGCGAAGGATCTCGATCTTGCTCAATCTGAAGCTGCATTTTTAATAAGACAAACAAATCCTGTTCTGCATAGGCTTCGTTGGCACGCTGCAACAATTCAGTTTTTTTAATCTTTTTTACATCATTCGCTTCACGATCCGGATGAATCGCTGCAGCAATCTTTAAATATACAGATTTCACTGACTGCTCTGCCATTGCGGCTGCCTGTTTCTGCTTTTCCTGCTGGCGTTTTAGTTTGGCCTGCTCGCGGATTTGCTGAAAATGATCAGAAGCCCATTCTTCAAATCCCTCAGCATCTGCCGGATCTGGGATATTTTCATTCTTAAAGAATCTTTCCAGTTCATTGGTCTTTTTTTGGCTTTTTCTGAATTGGGCATGTTCAGCACGCTGCTGATAATAGGTGAAGATTTCATTTACCTTATTGGCTTCTTGCGCTGACATCGCCTGAGAATCTTGCAGATAATCTGCCAGGTATTGAATCTTCTCATCCAGTACTACCAACTCGGCCTTGGTAAAATCTGTTTCCTGCAAGTGGTTCCAGAGCTGTTCGAGCTGCTCAAACACAACACCATGCAATTCATGATAGACCGGCATGAAAGTTTTATGCGTATATTGCTGTAGGTCTTCTTCAGCCTGTTGCCATTGTTTTAACTCCAGCTTCTGCTGTTCGATTTTATCAATCAGACGATCCAGCTTCTTCTGCTGTGGCGAAAGCGCTGTGAATGGCTGGATCATGGTTTTTAAGTCAAAGAGCATGGCAGCAGAAAGACCCAAGGAAATCTAATCTATATTAATTCGTTCAGCTTTCGCCACAAAGTTCTTTTGACCTTAGGCTATTGAAATTTGTATCAGAATTAAAAAAAGCAGAACTAAGTCAGCTTTTTCATCCAGATTTTTGTTATTCCAGTACCACACGGCCATTTAAGGCCTGCACTGGACGGTTATTTGGATGACCCATTAACTTGGAAAATTCTGAAATCTGTGTCGCAGAGGCCTGTTGGATCTCTTTCAAAATCAACCAGCGCACACCTTCAGAACATGGTGGTGTCGTCAGCGAACCACTAAAGCGGTAATAATCCAGATTCTTAGGCAACATCTCATTTACAGGTTGCGGAGTTTTCAAGACGACTTTTTCACCTTGCTTTTTCGGCAAGCGATTCCACATACGTTTAAGCATCGGATTTTCTGTACCCTGCGCAAACATCATCGCCACTACAGCAAGTTCACCTTGAGTATTGGCATGGACAAAATGAATCTCTAGAGGATAGCTCTTGCCTTTAATTAGGTTCTCACTTGGGCTATGTAGATGAAACTGTTTCAGCACAAAAGTTTCACCATCCAGCTGTAATTCTCTGCCTTGAGCAAAGTCTACCTGAACGGTATGACCTTTATTTTCAATTGTGTGAATCATGGTGTTATAGCTAAACTTGAGCGGTTCCAGTTCGGCTTTGACTGTTCGCTCGATATTGATTGGTGACTGGTTCAGTCCATTACAGGCTGAATATTTCTGGTTTAGAGTCGACCATTGTTCAGGCTGATCATAGTTCCAGTCTGCATCTGCAAATACCGCTGTACTTAAGCTCATAACCGTTAAAAGCGTGAATATCTTTTTCACAATACATCCTTTCTTGGAAGTCAAAATCAATATTTTTAATTTAAAAAACAGATTTTTAGCTTGATCTAATCGCTATATTTTTCAGGGCACAACATACAGAAATTTATAATTATCAAGTTATTTGATTACAAATCATTAAATAGTTCTCATTATTCCTAGGAAATTGCTCAGATTTTATCTTGATATATTTCAGTAGGATATTATTTGTACTGATTAAAAATCACACAGAGTAAAATGTGAACTGGTTCAAATTTAATCTGTTGAATAATCAATCAATATTTACATGAAATATCTATCTTATTTTCTTAAAATCGCTATATCTTTCACTCATAGCAATCACATTCAAAAAACATAATTTATTTTTATTCAAAAACTTACACAATTACAGCAGCAAACTAACAGCCGAGATTGATAGACTCGTAACAAAGAGTGATCTGGAATAATAACAATGGACTGGGCCACCATATTTATAAATGATACGACCTGGGAATTTGCCACAGAAATTTTGCTGCGCTGTGTAGTGATGTACGCGATGATTATCCTGTTTCTGCGGCTGACAGGTAAACGTGGGGTACGACAACTTTCGATCTTTGAAGTCACCATCATTCTTGCTTTGGGTTCCATTGCTGGCGATCCGATGTTTACAGAAGATCTCCCCTTGATCCAGGCAGCGCTGATCATGTCGGTGATCATTTTTCTGTATCGCCTCACCACCTGGCTCATGATGAAATTTCAATGGTTTGAAGACCTGCTCGAAGGCAAACCGATTCATATTGTGGAAGATGGTTTACTGGTCATTGATGAAATTAAAAAAGGCAAAATGTCTCATGATGAATTCTTTGCTGAAATGCGTCAGCAAGGCATTGAACATTTGGGTCAGGTACGCTTGGGTTTACTGGAAACTGACGGTAAATTTAGTATTTTGTATTTCCATCCAGATGATGTTCGGCATGGGCTCCCGCTTTTCCCTAAATCCTGCTGCATTGTCAAAGAAGTCAGGCCAGAAGAGCTTTATGCCTGTATTTATTGCGGTCAAGTCCAGTATTTAAAAGAAGCGGAACAGACTTGTCCGCGCTGTCACTCTCACCAATGGGCAAAAGCCATGAATAGCCACCGGATTACTTAAAGCTGCTTAAGCCGCTGCAAATGATCAAAGATTTCTGGTAATTGCTGAATCTTATATTGAATATGTCCGGCATCGGGATGGAAACCTTGCATCCATAAAGCATGCATACCTGCGGCTGTTGCGCCTTGAACATCATTGACAGGATGATCACCAATATAAAGACATTGTTCTGGCTGTACGCCTAAACGCTCTGCGGTAATCTGGAAAATTTCCGGTTGCGGTTTATTAAAGCCGACCAGACCTGAACTGATAATCTCATCAAAATAATCTGCAATACCTAAAACGCGAATGGTATTTAATCGGGTGTCATGGCCGCCATTGGATACAATGGCCAAGCGATAACCTTCAGTTTTAAGCTGTTTTAATACTTGCCCTGCTTGCGGCATCTCTACGGCGAAACGTCCAAACTCGCTGAACCAGAACTGCGCTAGCTCCTCTAGATCTGGTGGAGTTAACCAAGATAATTCCTGCAACAATGCATATGCACCTGAAGCGCCAATACTGCCATGGGTCAGCAATTCCTTTTTCGGATAACCGCCATTATCAATGCGTCGTACAATCTCAATAATTTTCTCAAGTTCAACCTGTGCTAGTGCCGAAGTATAATACTCCGCCAGATAACGGCTATAGGCCTGTGTCGTCAGGTCACGGTGCGTCAAGGTATTGTCGAGATCAAATAAAACGGCTTGAATAGGCATAATTTTCAAAACGAAATGCTGAAACTTTCAATCATGTTAACAGTCCGAAACTTGTTAGATCAGACATAAAATTGCTAAGTTTTGTTGTTTTGAGCATAAAAAGTGATGCTGAAGTACCGCTTTTTGATAGGAAAAAAAAACTCTCAATTAGGATTTGTATTTTAAGCCTGTACAAAAATCCTTATGCTTTATTAAAAATAACCTTTCTCCTAAAGTATTGATATAAAAAATCCCACCAAGTGGTGGGATTTTTTATTTAGCTTCACATCATCAATTAGAAGCTATATTTGCTCATTAAACCAATACGGTTATCTTTGAATTTTCCATTATTAAAGGTTTTACGCTCACCGTTGACATACTCAACACCAAACTCAAGCGGTTTAACTGGTGAATACACCAAGTTTAACCAAGCTTGTTGTACCTCTTTGTTTGCAGTAGGATTGAGGTCTGCATAGTCTGAGTCTTTATCGGCAAACAATGCACCATAACCAAGTGATGTTTTTAAGTTAGATAAAATGCTGTACGTTAAGCCCGTTTGTACCGCCCAAATTTCATTTTGTTCAATATTACGGTTACCTTCATCATCTACGAATGCAGCATTGGCATTGGTACCATACAAAATACCGTTTACACCTTTGGTATAGCTGACATCCAGCGTCGCTTTTAAAGGATCAAGTACTTGATACGTTGTACCTGCTGCTAGACCCCAACCTGCTTTACGTTTATTAGTGTCTTCATCTTTATAAACTTCAACTAAAGCACGCGCAGACGCATTACCTTTTTTGTCATCAAAGTTGTGTGCCAATTTAGCAGTCAATGTTGGTACACTTGATTTGATATGTTCAACACTTACTCTTTCGCCTTGGGCATTTAATTCAGTCTGTGCAGCACTTGAGTTTGGCTTTTCTGCCGCCAAGAACAATTGCGTTGCTGGTGTCAAATCAAAACCATAACGAACCATTGGTAGACGGGTAGTACCACCACCAACGTTGGTGCTAAAGTCAATCATAAACGGTGCATGATTTGACAAGAAGTTAGATTGGGTTTGACCAATCAACCAATTTTCATAGGTTAAATATGCTTGACGTATACGGAATGAATCGTTAGTACCTGCGAAATCACTTTCAAGTTTACCGCCAACCTCTGCACCGTTAACACTGGTTTTAAAATCTAAACCCAATCGTGTTGTTTTTGCTGTTGCGACTAACTTGTCTCTGGTTTGACCATTGGTTTTAGCAACGTCAGAGAAGTCACCTGCTGAACCTTCAATGATATAGTTCGCATCACCACGAACGAAACCATATAGCTTCACTTCAGTATCTGATTTTGTACTTAGTGCTTTCGGTGCAGCTGCTGATGGTTGTGGTGCTGCTTTAACTTGTTCAATCTGCACGGCTTGATTATGCTGAACTTGTTGCTGCTGTGTTACTAATGCTTTTAGTGCTTCAACTTCTTGACGCAGCTGCTTAATTTCTTTTTGCTCTTGTGTTTCAGCATGTGCAACCGTCCCCATCATCAAGGTTGTTACTGCAACTGCTAATCCCTTAGCTAAAAACTTTCGTGTTAAAACTTGATTCATTAAATTCTCCATATTGAACAAACGTTCATTGGCTTTGAAAGCTCACTGATTCCCACTAAAATCTAAAGCGTGTGGAATATCTATAATTATAAATTGACTTATTTTATTATCTCGTGAGATCACTCACGAACAATGTGCATAGTTAAAAACCATCCTTATCATGTTACATGATTTTACTGGATTTATGTTTTTTAACTATACCTACATAATAAGCCGTATAAAAACATCAGAAATTTAACAATTTTAGACTCAGTTTGAAATCATTTTTATCTCATACTTTTAGCTAAAATATGTATTAACGACACTTTTAAAATAATTTGATTGTTTTTAATACGGCTTTAATTGATGCGTTGCAATGATCAGGAGTCTTGCTGTGTTCTACCCCAAAATACAATAGGCCATAATAAAAACACGCTGATCCATACAATATATGTTAAATACTGTGCATACCCCCAATAATCCCCTAGTAGCCCGCTCAGGCTATAAAGTCCCCCGCTTACAGTAGCCATCAAGGCGACCTGAAAAGTAAAATCAGTTCCTGCCAGATGCTTGCGGCTGTATTGCATCACCAAGGTCAACATAACGACTAAGAGCATGGCCGATATCATATCCTCGGCAGCATTAATGAGATAAATGATCCAGTTTGCCACTTTGTTTTGGGCTTCATATTGTGCAGCCAGCCAGGCATAAGCGATTAGACTGAGTATTTTCAGAATAGAGAAAATCATTAAACTCCAGCTGCGCGACCAGTATTTCAAACACCAGCCTGCTAGCCCTGCGCCAATCAACGCTGCAAAAGCGCCAAGTATGGTGACATAAATACCAATCTGACTAAAACTCAGTCCCAAATCGACCATCAAAGGTTTTAATAAAGGCCCAGACAGACCATCTGCCACTTTAAAGGTCAGTAAAACCAGCAGCCATGTCGCCAAGGTAGAATCAGCTAAAAAATATTGAAAATAAGCTGTGATTCTAGTCCGAGCAGGTAATTTCTCAGATGATGAAGAAATCATCTTTTGATGATCTGGTTCTTTAAACCATAACACCGGTAAAGTATTCAGAAAGACCAGAGCTGCCAGCAGTAAAAAGGTTATCTGCCAATGCAAAAAATCGAGTAACCACAGGATTGCCCCGCCTCCAACAATAAAGCCCAAGCGGGAGCCAATCACCTGAAAGGTATTGCCCCAGTGCTGTTGTTCATTTTTTAGAATATTGACTGCCAGTCCATCCGTAGCAATATCCTGAGTAGCACCGATCCCATTCATCACTAACAACGTGATAAAAAAGATCAGCAGAAACAGGGGCTGGTTTAAGGCTTGGATCGGCAAGAAGGACAGCCCAATCAGTACAGCGACAGAAAGCCATTGCAAAGGAATAATCCAGCTTCGATAATGACCTCTGGATCTTGATCCATGCTGATCGACTAAAGGTGCCCAGAAGATTTTAATCGACCATGGCAGCATGAGCAGGCCAAAGCCACCAATATGTGCCAGAGATACACCTTCAGCTCGCAGAATGACCGGCAAGGCATGGGTCATAAACCCGACCGGAAGCCCCTGTGCCCAATATAGGGAAAACAATAAAATATAAGTATTCCGCATATTCAGCGCAGGTCCTTAAGGTAAAAATGCTAAAAGCATCCATCATCGCTATACATTTTGCCAATGATCCGGATTTTACAACAGTCTAATATGATCAAAAATAAAGAAAAATAAGTTTCAGGATGAGACATCGATGAGTACAACACGTTTCCCCAAACTTCCTCCCCTAGTTCCTTCTCGCGGAGGTAAATTGAGCCAGACCCTGTTTAAACAGCTATTTCTGGCTCAGGGCTGGCAGCTTAAAGGCGAGTTCTCTAACCTGCCTAAAGCAGTAGCGATTATTTCTCCGCATACCTCGAATATCGATGCCTGGTTAGGTTTTAATGCCCTACTCGGTCTGGGTATTCAGATTACGATTTTTGGTAAAGACAGCCTATTTCGTACTCCTCTTAAACCCATTCTGGAATGGATCGGTGTAGTTCCTGTAGTACGCGATACACCGCAAGGTCATACCCGACAGATTGTTGATGTGATTAATAAAGCAGACCGGATCTGGGTGGGTATGGCACCAGAGGGTTCTCGCAAGGCGCCAGAAAAAATCCGCAGCGGTTTCTACCACATTGCCAAGGCAGCCAATTTGCCGATCGTGATGTTTTCCTTTGACTATGATATCAAGACCATTCATATCCTCGGTGTATATCACCTGACAGGTGATTATGAATATGATCTAGAACAGATCTATAAGCATTATGAAGGTAAATTTTCGGCCAAAAATCCGGATTGGGTCGCCAAGCCGTTACAAAAGCTTTTGAAAAAAGACTAGGCAAAACTGGCTTTTTTTGATGTGATAGCCTGAATTTTGTTGATTTAATCGCCAGTTTTTTATAATGAAATTAACCCGTTATGCTCTGATTGGCTGCCTGGGTTTAAGCCTTGCAGCATGTGATAAAGCTACTAAAACCCCAACAACCTCTACTCCTCTTCAGGCTCGTGAACCTGTGGTGGCTATTGCACTCGGTGGTGGCGGTGCCAAAGGCTTTGCCCATATCGGGGTACTCAAAGTCCTCGAATCGCATGGCATCAAACCGAAGATTGTTACTGGAACTAGTGCCGGAAGCTTCGTGGGCAGTCTATATGCCAGCGGCAAATCTCCTTATCAGTTGCAGCAAATCGCCTTGAACTTTAAAGAATCCGATATTCGTGATTTAACCCTGAACCGCCAAGGGATTATTGCCGGACAGAAACTGCAGGATTTCGTCAATAAAAATGTGGCGAATAAACCGATTGAACAGTTCCCGATTCGCTTCGCGGCAGTGGCAACCCGCCTAGACAATGGCCGTAAAGCTGACTTTATCAAAGGCAATGCCGGACAAGCCGTGCGTGCCTCTTGCAGTATTCCGAATGTCTTTGTGCCCGCTGTAATTGGCGGTACAAAATATGTCGATGGCGGTCTGGTTAGTCCAATTCCAGTAAAAACGGCCAAAGATATGGGAGCAGATATTGTTATTGCCGTAGATATATCTGCACGTCCGGACAGCAATAAAGCACTCAACATGTGGGGCGTACTGGACCAGACGATTAATATTATGGGTCAGCAAAGTATCAATGAAGAACTCAGGCAAGCTAATATCGTGATCCAGCCTAAAGTAGGTCATATTGGTACGCTGGATTTAAAAGCCAGCAATGAGACCATTCTTGAAGGTGAAAAAGCCGCGCAACTAAAAATCCGTTCAATTGAAAAAGCCATCAGTGATTTTAGGCAGTCTCCGGCTGCATTCAAGCCTGCACGACCGGCAAAATTTTAATCAGAAATTTTTTATATTCATCTGCTGCAGCATCTGCTACATTGGAAGTAAATCATATAAAGATGATGATTAATTAAATACTTAGCAATATAGGTCACGATATGGAATTAGTTCTTGAACCTTGGCACTGGTTTGTATTGGGAGTACTTCTTATTCTTTCAGAATTACTCCTGCCCGCTTTTGCTGCCCTCTGGTTCGGGATTGGTGCCATTATGGTTGGCATTCTGTACTGGATGTTCCCAATGATGGGATTGACCACTCAGATCCTGACCTGGATCATCCTGTCTGTTCTTTGTACCTTGCTCTGGTTTAAGTTTATCAAGCCGCTTTCTATCGACAAGACCAAAGCCGGCCTGTCGCGCGAAGCCACTATTGGCCAAATTGGCATGGTGATTCAGACCGATCTTGAACAGGATCAGATCCGGGTCCGTTTTCCGCTACCCGTTCTAGGCTCGGATGAATGGGATTGCCGTGCTCTGGATAAAGTTCAGGTTGGAGATCGTGTCCGTGTTGTCGATATCTTGGGAAATGACCTGGTTGTACAGCCCCACAGCACTCAATATCAAAACGAAAAAGGTGAATAAATTATGTCTGCTGGCACTATCATTGTTATTGCGTTCTTGGCCTTTGTTGCGATTACCATTTTTAAAGGTGTACGGATTGTTCCACAAGGCTATAAATGGATCGTACAACGTCTGGGTAAATACCACACCACACTTAATCCTGGCCTGAATTTTGTCATTCCTTATGTAGATGAAGTGGCTTATAAAGTCACCACCAAAGATATCGTTCTGGATATTCCTTCGCAGGAAGTAATTACCCGCGATAACGCCGTCTTGCTGATGAATGCGGTGGCTTATATCAACCTGACAACTCCTGAAAAAGCGGTGTACGGGATTGAGAACTACTCATGGGCAATTCAGAACCTGGTACAAACTTCGCTACGTTCAATCGTGGGTGAAATGGATCTGGATGATGCCTTATCTTCGCGTGATCATATCAAGGCACGTTTAAAGTCCAGCATTTCTGATGATATTTCAGACTGGGGAATCACCTTAAAGACGGTTGAAATCCAGGATATCAAACCTTCTGTAACCATGCAGACGGCGATGGAAGAACAGGCAGCGGCAGAGCGTCAACGTCGTGCAACCGTCACTAAAGCGGATGGTGAAAAACAGGCCGCCATTCTGGAAGCTGATGGTCGTCTGGAAGCATCTCGTCGTGATGCAGAAGCACAAGTCGTACTGGCAGAATCTTCCCAACGTGCGATTGATATGGTGAGTCAGGCAATTGGTGACAAGGAAATTCCTGTGGCTTATCTGTTGGGTGAACAATATGTCAAAGCCATGCAGGATATGGCCAAGTCTCCAAATGCCAAGACTGTGGTCTTGCCTGCCGATGTGCTGAATACCATCCGCGGTGTAATGGGACGTCACTAAATTTCAGAGATACTTCACAATAGGCAGCCAATTGGTTGCCTATTTTCTTTCAAAATAAGAAAATCTCAGCAAAGATTGTGAATTTATGGTTAAATTTCGCGTTTATTTTTGAAATCCTCTGGATTCGATGTTGCCTGGCTTTCGGATTAAAGTCTTTCGCATCTGTCATAATCCTTGTTTCGATCTACTGTCCAACTTAAAAATGGATACCGTATGAGCTCCCTAAATCCAACCTTAATTACCTTTCTTTTTTATATTGTCGGCATGGTCGTAATTGGCCTGATGGCATACCGCGCGACAAACAACTTTTCTGATTACATCTTAGGGGGCCGACGTTTAGGTAGTTTCGTAACTGCACTTTCTGCAGGGGCTTCCGACATGAGTGGCTGGCTGCTGATGGGCTTGCCAGGCGCAATTTATCTTTCTGGCCTGTCTGAAATGTGGATTGCGATTGGTCTGATTATCGGTGCCTGGCTGAACTGGCTGCTGGTTGCGGGCCGTTTACGGGTCCATACCGAAGTCCAGCACAATGCCCTGACCCTGCCGGACTATTTCTCGAACCGTTTTAACGATCAGAAAAAAGTGCTGCGTGTGGTTTCTGCATTTGTCATTCTGATTTTCTTTGCAATTTACTGTGCTTCAGGCATGGTGGCAGGTGCACGTCTGTTCGAAAGCATGTTCAACATGTCTTATAATACAGCGCTCTGGATCAGTGCGATTGCAACCATCAGTTATGTGTTTATTGGCGGTTTCCTGGCAGTCAGCTGGACCGATACCATTCAGGCAACCCTGATGATCTTCGCCCTGCTTCTTACGCCAATCGTAACCATCCTGACTTTTTCAGATATGTCGCAAGTTACGCTCGCTTTGGAAGCCGCACGTCCACAGGCCATGAACTTGGTCGGTGATCTGAGTACCATCGCGATCCTGTCATTAATGGCATGGGGTTTGGGTTATTTTGGTCAGCCGCATATTTTAGTGCGTTTCATGGCCGCCGATTCAGTGAAGTCGATTCCAAATGCACGCCGTATCGGGATGACCTGGATGACGCTTTGTTTGGGTGGTGCAGTGGCCGCAGGTTTCTTTGGTATTGCCTATTTCCAGCAACATCCGGAACTCGCTGCTGTGGTGAATGCCAATCCTGAAACCGTGTTTATGGAACTGACTAAAATCCTGTTCAATCCATGGATTGCCGGTGTGGTTCTGGCGGCAATTTTGGCCGCGGTGATGAGTACGCTTAGCTGTCAGTTACTGGTTTGTTCAAGTACCCTGACTGAAGACTTCTATAAATCATTCCTACGTAAAAATGCCTCACAAAAAGAACTGGTTTGGGTCGGTCGTTTGATGGTGCTTCTCATTGCTTTATTGGCAATCTGGATGGCTGGTAATCCTGAATCTAAAGTCTTGGGTCTGGTGGCGTATGCCTGGGCAGGTTTTGGCGCTGCTTTTGGTCCACTGATTATTCTGTCTTTGTTCTGGAAGCGCATGACCTTGAATGGCGCCTTGGCAGGCATGATCGTTGGCGCATGTATGGTGATTCTGTGGAAGAATACTGTTGGTGGAACAGGTCTTGGTTTTATTCCAGCCGGCATCTATGAAATTATTCCAGGCTTTATCTGTTCTTGGATTGCGATTGTAGTTGTAAGTCTCTTAGGCAAAGCACCAACAGCTGAAATTACAACACGCTTTGAACAGGCAGAACGTCTGTATAACGAAAGCAAGTAATTCAATATAAAAGAAAAGAGGACTTTAAGTCCTCTTTTTTATGCTCGTTTTAAGCTAATTTCAGGAAGATTAGTTTATTTAAATCAGCTCTTACGTGTTAGCAGGAACTGGGTAATCTGCATCAGTTCATCAGCTTGACCTTCAAAATGATTCAGTGCAGTCATGGCCTGATCATGTAACTGCTGTGCATAGGCCTGGGCTTTCTCTAAACCCATTAATGCTGGATAAGTTGACTTCTCCACCTGTTCATCCTTGCCCGCGGTTTTACCCAGCACTTCTGTATCAGAAATAATATCCAGAATATCGTCCTGCACCTGGAAAGCCAGACCAATCGCTTGCCCGAATTCACGCAGTTTTGGAATGGCCAGATCAGTCCCTTCAAAGATCGTCACCGCTGCCATCATAATCGCTGCACTGATCAAGGCACCGGTTTTATTTCGGTGAATCGTCTCCAGTGCTTCCTGATCAATTTTTTTGCCTTCGGCCTGTAAATCCAGTACCTGACCATTGACCATTTTCGAGGAAGCAGTCGCCAGAATCTGCATCTGCTTCAAGACAATCGCAGGTTCTACTGCAGGCCCCTGATCAAACAGACGACTACCCAGAATTTCAAACGCCATAGATTGCAAAATATCACCCGCCAAAAGAGCCGTATCTTCACCAAAAGCAGCATGACAGGTTGGCTGACCACGACGTAACAAGTCATTGTCCATACATGGCAGATCATCATGTGCCAGTGAATAGCAATGAATAAACTCGATCGCAACTGCGGCACGGCGTACCGCAGCACTATTCTGATTCGGCTTTAATGCAGCAGTGGCATAACAGAGCGCTGGACGTACCCGCTTTCCTCCTAGCATTACGGCATGATGTACTGCCGACTTTAACGGTTCTGGAATGGAAAAGGCTTCCAAAGCAGTCATTAAATCGTGTTGAATCCGTTGTTGTGCTTGAGTTAGTGCATGGGTTGATACGTCAGTGATAGATGACACATTCGCCTCGAATACGTAGCCAGAATAATAAAATGACAGTTTATAAGTGCCTGTCTGTTATCAGGCATTGTACCTAGAATTGCATTGAATTTTCATTCTTAAATCCAAATGTTGTTTCATAATTCTGTATTGAGACTGAAAATAATCAAATCAGAAATATCTTTTTTAATAAAAAAACCACCAGAGAACTGATGGTTTTACTTAGGCTAATTTTCTCAAGGAATAATTTTAAGAGAGAACATCTTCAGGGACACGCACCCAACCTTCCATTAGCACACGCGCACTACGACTCATGATGGCTTTTTTTACTTTCCATTCTCCATTTTCCTGCACTGCTTGCGCACCCACTCTTAAGGTACCGGAAGGATGACCAAAGCGGACTGATTCACGTTCACCGCCACCCGCAACACGATTGACCAAAGTTCCCGGAATCGCTGCCGCTGTTCCAATCGCTACAGCGGCTGTTCCCATCATGGCATGATGCAACTTACCCATCGATAAGGCACGGACCAGAATATCGCTATCTGTTTCAGTGACTTCCTTACCACTAGAGGACGTATAAGTCTTTGGCGGAGCCACAAAAGCGATCTTTGGCGTATGCTGACGTGTAACAGCTTCACTAATGTCCTGAATCAGACCCATCTGTTGAGCAGCATAGGCTCGGATGGTTTCAAACTTCACCAAGGCAGCTGCATCATTATTGATATGGTCCTGTAACTCGGTACCGTTATAGCCCAGATCTTCTGCCTTTAAGAAAACTGTCGGGATCCCGGCATTAATCATCGTTACTTCAAAGCTGCCAATATTCGGTACTTCTAGCGTATCGGTTAAATTTCCGGTCGGAAACATTGAACCGCCCTCGGCATCATCATCGGCAGGATCCAGAAATTCAATCTGTACTTCGGCTGCTGGGAAAGTTACGCCATCCAGCTCAAAATCACCTAATTCCTGAACCTGACCATTCTGCATCGGTACATGGGCGATAATGGTTTTCTGAATATTCGCCTGCCAGATTCGCACCGTACACAGCCCATTTTCAGGAATACGTGCAGGATCGACCAGGCCATTGGAAATTGCAAATGCCCCAACTGCTGCAGTCAGATTGCCACAATTACCACTCCAGTCCACAAAAGGTCGATCAATCGATACCTGACCAAAAAGATAATCCACATCATGATTTTCTTGCTGACTTTTAGACAGAATCACAGTTTTGCTGGTACTTGAACTGGCACCGCCCATCCCATCAATCTGCTTGCCATATGGATCCGGGCTGCCGATCACTCTTAATAATAACTGGTCCCGAATTCGGCCTGCCTGTTGTGCAGCATCAGGTAAATCGTCCAGTTTAAAGAACACCCCTTTACTGGTGCCTCCGCGCATATAAGTGGCTGGGATTTTGATTTGGGCAGCGAAACTCATGAATACTTTCTTCCTCTGGCTTGTCTTTATTCTGATCAAAATTATTGAATATTTGTGAGACGAGTATAATCGGTTTAAAGCCAAGTAGCTGCCTTGCCCGACCTAAGTATAAAAAAACAGCATTTGTGTCGAGTTAAAAAAACAGCAAACTCATCAGTTACATTTTCAATAAAATTAATATATTGATTCACATATCTTTTATTCTATTTATTTTTATAATTTTTTTTTATAAATACGATAATAATATTTCATCCAGACGGGTGCTCTAGGCTTCTTATCTTTGTTCCATTACAATCTTTATACCTATTTCTTACATTGTCGGGCTGAACACTTTGAATAACGAGTCTTCACAACTTCAGCGTGGCTTAAAGAACCGTCATATTCAGTTGATCGCCATGGGCGGTGCAATTGGCACAGGCTTATTCTTAGGTTCCGCACAGGTGATCCAATCTGCGGGTCCTTCTATTATTCTTGGCTATGCCATTGGTGGCTTAATTGCATTCTTAATCATGCGTCAATTGGGTGAGATGATTGTTCATGAACCTGTAGCAGGTTCATTCAGCCATTTTGCTTATAAATACTGGGGCAAATTCCCTGGTTTCCTTGCGGGTTGGAACTACTGGATCTTATATATCCTGGTGGCTATGACCGAGCTCACCGCCGTTGCAAAATATATTAATTACTGGTGGCCTCATATTCCTGCCTGGACCTCAGTCCTGTTTTTCTTCATCGTAATTACGCTGGTCAATCTCGGCAATGTGAAATTCTACGGTGAATCAGAATTCTGGCTGTCTATTGTGAAAGTGACTGCGGTCGTTTCCATGATTGTCTTTGGTCTCTATCTGATCCTGACTGCTGATGCCTCTTCAGGTGCTTCTTTCAGCAACCTTTGGACAGCAGGCGGTTTCTTCCCGAATGGTTTTGAAGGCTTATTCTATATGCTGGCCTTCCTGATGTTTGCCTTCGGTGGGATTGAACTGATCGGGATGGCGGCAGCAGAAGCTGAAAATCCAGAAAAAACCATTCCAAAAGCGATTAATCAGGTCGTATTCCGTATTCTGGTATTCTATGTAGGTGCATTGACCATTCTATTGTCTTTAGTACCTTGGAATCAGTTAGAGCTTGGCGGCCTAGATAAAAGCCCGTTTGTGATGATCTTCAGCCAGCTGGGGATTGACTGGGCAGCACATCTGCTGAACTTCATCATCCTGACAGCGGCACTCTCTGTTTATAACAGTGGTATGTATGCCAATAGCCGTATGCTTTATGGTCTGGCACAGCAAGGTAATGCCCCTAAAATCTTCAAGACTGTGAACAAACAAGGGGTTCCTATTCCTGCAGTACTGTTCTCTGCCCTGCTGATTTTCGGCTGTGTACTCCTAAACTACTTTGTTCCTGAAGATGCCTTAAGTCACCTGATGTATGTGGTGGTAGGTGCATTGGTACTGAACTGGGCCATGATTAGCTTGACCCACTTCAAGTTTATGCAAAGCATGAAGCAGTTAGGACAAAAGACCAGTTTCCCTGCATTGTGGTCACCTGCAAGTAATATTCTGGTTTTAGCTTTCATTGCAACCATTCTTTACATCATGTGGACACAAGGCTTTAAAGAATCAGTACTGATGCTTCCGATCTGGGTAGTGATCATGTTTATTCTGTTTAAGGCACTGCGCCCTAAGAATTAATCAAAAAATCTTTTAATCGATGATTTTTAAAGTTATTGCTGCGGCAATAACTTTTTTTTTGCATTTTTTACAGTACAATAGCCTTCTTTTCGCGCCCTTAGCTTAACTGGATAGAGCAGTTGCCTCCTAAGCGACCGACGTGGGTTCGAGTCCCGCAGGGCGCACCATCCTTTCAAAATGTGATCTATACTTCAAAAAATTAGCGTTAATCTTCATATTTTTAGAATATTTTTTATACAAAAAATCATTTTTTCTCCATTATTTTATTTCTTTTACTTTCAAATACTTATTTTAAAATACAGCTATTTTTTGGTGCAAAAACTCTATTTTGGTGCTTTTTTAGACTAATTAGTTTTTTCTAGAGCATTTACTCTTATTTTAATTGTGCTATTTTTGTCACATGGAGTAACAAATGATTGCGGATAAATACCCGAAATCTCCAAGAATTTAATAAGTGCAAACAACAACGCTAGATATAAATTTGTACCTCAAGGAAAGACGTAAATGAAATTAAAAACATTAACTACTGCAATGATTCTCGCAACTGTACCAATGACGGGTGCATTTGCTGCGGCAATGGACCGTTCAGGCCAATCTATTGCAGCCTTCCTACAACCTGGTAACTATTTTGAAGCAGGTATTTCTGTTTTAGATGCAGATGTCTCAGGACAAGAAGCTGGCGAATTAGACACACGTCGTTCAATTAGCGATATGGCTGACAGCTATTATTTTCCTCATGCTGCATTAAAATTACAACTTACAGATAAGTTTTCATTTGGTCTCTTATATGACCAACCTTTTGGTGCAAATGCAGAATATAGCGGTAATAACGCTTTTGTATCTCAAGGAACTGACCAAGTTCTCACTCCATCAAGTATCGCGAATATTACTCAAAATTCAGTTAGTCAATTAGTGCAAGCAGCTGGAGCTAGTTTTGCTCCAGCTTTGACTGCTGTTACAGCAGCTGCACCAGCAGGCACTCCACAGCAGAGCTTAGTACTAGGTGCTTTACAGCAAGTTGCTGCATCAAATCCAATCGTTGCAGCAGGCTTACAACAATTACAAGGAACTCAAACTGCTTTAGTGAATGCTAATGCTGCATTAGGTCAAGGCAATACTGAGGTTGAGGTACATACACAAAATCTTAGTTTTGTTTTTGGCTACCAACCAACCCAAAACTGGAATATCTATGCAGGACCAGTATATCAAACTGTTAAAGGCGACTTAAAATTACGCGGACAGGCATATAGTATTTTTAATGGCTATGATGCAAATTTCAAAGAGACAGGAGACTTAGGATGGTTAGCAGGTATGGCTTTCCAAATTCCTGAGATTGCCTTAAAAGCTTCTTTAACTTATCGCTCTGAAATCGACCATAATGCGAGCACTACTGAAAGATTATCAGTTTTAAATAATCCTCTTGCTGCTGCATCAGTTACAGGACTCTTAAATGGTTTAGGTGTACCAACTACTTATACAGATGCAATGACTGAATCTGGTAAAACCAAAATTACTACTCCGCAATCTGTAAACTTAGACTTCCAAACAGGTATCATGGCAGATACCGTAGCATTTGCTAATGTACGTTGGGTAGAGTGGTCTAATTTCTCTATTCGCCCATACCAGTTTGGTAAAATAAGTGAAGCTGTTGGACAATTAGATTCTGTGAATCGTCCAGATGGTTTCCACGTAGTTGAATATGATAAAGATCAATGGTCTGCAACAGTAGGTGTAGGTCGTAAGCTTTCTGAGCAATGGGCTGGGAATGTCTCTGTGGGTTGGGATTCTGGTGCAGGTAATCCAGTTTCAACACTTGGACCAACAGAAGGTTATTGGAATGTTGGTTTAGGCGTTCAATTTAGTCCTACTCCAGCTACATTTATTGCTGGTGGTGTGAAATACTTCTGGTTAGGTGATGCAGAATCACAAACTGCAGCTCAAGTCGGTGAAGATAACCGTATTGTTGGTGACTTCAGCGATAACCATGCAATCGCATATGGCTTAAAAATGGGCTATCGCTTCTAATTCCTGATAGTTAATAAAGACCACCTTCGGGTGGTTTTTATTATCCCAATTATATTTTTATACACCTGTATACTATTCGATGCTTTTATCACCAATCAAATTTTGCCTAAATTTTGTTTTTAATATATTTTGATAAAAATTATTATTTGTTTATTTTCATTAAGTTAATCAAAAAAATATAGTATAAATACTCTAAGCAATCATTTTTTATAACCGCCATAGTTCATTTCTTGGACGAAGTGGAGCATTTACTCTTTTTAAATTTGTGTTACTTTTCCACAACTTTTATTAATATTTATGCAACATTGTCAAGGATGAGCCATGAAGCTTAAGCCAATCTCTATCGCTATTCTTCTTTCTAGCCTGCCTACTTCTCTCGTGTTCGCTGCCGGTTTAGACCGTTCAGGCCAGTCTATTCAGGCTTTTTTACAACCTGGTAACTATGCGGAAGCGGGTATTTCTGTTTTAGATCCAGAAGTTCAAGGTAAAGACAATGCCGGCAATAAAGTCAGCGATATGGCTGAAGATTACTACTTCCCTACTGCTGCTATAAAAATTCAGGCAACTGATAAAATATCTCTGGGTTTACTTTATGACCAGCCATTTGGAGCTGACGCTCAATATGCGCCTGAATCTAATGCTTTTGCTACAGTAAATACCAATACTGGTGTATTGGAGGGCACTTCTGTTGAAGTAAAAACCAATAGCATTACAGCACTTATAGGGTATCAGCCAAATGAGAACTGGAATGTTTATGCCGGACCTGTCTATCAAAGCGTAAAGGCGAAAGTCTCCCTACGTGGTACAGCTTATAGAGGCCCGCAAGTTCTTGGCGGTTATGATATTGACCTTAAAGAAAGTGAAGCTTACGGTTGGTTAGCTGGTTTTGCATATTCTATTCCTGAAATTGCCTTAAAAGCTGCTGTGACTTATCGCTCTGAAATTAAACATGAATTAGATACCACAGAAACCTTCGGTTTTGGTACAGATGGGGCTTTATATATTCCTGGATTAACTGGCACATTATTGGGTAAACCAGTAATTCCAACTTACCATAAAGCGGAAATTACTACACCACAATCAGTCAACATTGACTTACAGTCAGGCATTGCAAAAAATACCTTAGCCTTTGCTAATATTCGCTGGGTACATTGGGATCAGTTTGCAGTAAAACCTGCTTATTTATCTCAGCTAACTGGCGCACTCACCGGAAAACAGCAGAATCTTGTCGATTATTCAGATGATCAATGGTCTGCAAATGTGGGTTTAGGTCATAAATTTAACGTTAAATGGTCAGGCTCTGCTGCTGTAGGTTATGACTCTGGTGCAGGAAACCCGGTAACCACCTTGGGTCCAACTGAAGGTTATTGGAGTGTCGGTCTAGGCGGCCAATACAGCCCTACAGAAAACTATTTTATCCAGGCTGGGGTTAAATACTTCTGGCTAGGAGATGCACAAGCACAAACAGGTGGTGAAGTAAAAGGTAGCTTTGAAGACAACCATGCCATGGGTTATGGCCTAAAAATCGGCTACCGTTTCTAAGCAATAAAGAGTTTTACTCTAATAAAAAAAGGCACCCTTTGGTGTAATGCCAGTCAGTTAAGAGATTGACTGGCATTTTTTTGGGTATTTCTGTGGTTTCCCTTTCACAACTCGTGGGTAGTTTCTACTTCTTTTTTTCAGTAAAACATACCTTTTAGATTTTTCCATTAAACTTTCTAGATGTTTAGGCAAATTACCTGCGGAAGCCAAAGAATCAAACTTCAATAGGTTAAGGATAGCAATAGAGGTAATATGAAAGCTCATTCT
>NZ_VOZF01000039.1:0-22714 GCF_013419905.1 Acinetobacter sp. YH12046 | reverse complement strand
GCAAGAGTGAACCACCTGATCCCTTCCCGAACTCAGAAGTGAAACCTCTTAGCGCTGATGGTAGTGTGGGGTCTCCCATGTGAGAGTAAGTCATCGCCAGCTCATTATTCCAAAAGCCCTCTGCTCATGCAGGGGGCTTTTTTTATAGAAAAAATAAAGATGAAATAGAAAAAGGCTTAAATAAATTTAAGCCTTTTTTGAATCTATCTATTTATTGATCTGCAGCGATAATGGACTGTGTGGCATTCTTCAGCATATACAGGGCCTGACCCAATAAAATGTCTTTTTCAGCTAAAGTGACCAGAATAAGAGGGTGTTTCGGTGCTGCAACTGCTGTCAAAATGGCTTTTCCATTTTCTGCATCCAAAGTAATACTCTGACAGCCAGTAAGATGGATCTCTTTAGTAAATGCAGAAACCATCGCTAAAATCGAACTGCTCACAGCAGCAAGCTTGCTATTGTTATAGTTGTCTTTCTTATGAATTGTGGCCAATTCAAACCCATCTGTTGAGCAGACCATTACATAATATACGCCACGAACATTGCTAATAATCTCCTGAATTTGCTGTTTGGCATGCTGTACGAGGGCTTCTGGGGCTTGACGTCTTTCTTGTATAGTGAGCATGCTTTAATCCTTAGCTCATGAGGTTATGGTTGACTTCGATTGAAGTAATGAGGGCTTCTAAGAGAAGTAAGATGTCGTCTTTTTGACGTGCATCTACAAAAAAGAGGGGAGTATAGAGATCCTGCTGGATCAGCCAGTCCTTATAAATCTGGGTAAAATGAGGGCTTTCAAGATCACTGTGCGTAATCCCAATGGCAATATTATGGGTATATTCCTGGAATACTTCGATATAGCTTTCCAGTTCCTGGATCGGATCACTCACTGTATGATCAATAAGGATAATGGCACCTAGTGCGCCTTGACAGATGACAGGCCAGATAAAGTCAAAGCGACTTTGTCCAGGCGTCCCATACAGGCCAATTTTGGTTCCATCTTCTAATGTGATCTCACCATAATCGATTCCTACCGTGGTTTCCATTTTTGTATGGCTGCGGTCGTCAGTATTCAGTGCCTCAGTGAGTAACACTGGTATATCAGTTAATGAACGTATCGCGGCTGTTTTACCTGCGCCCATGGAGCCCGCAAAAACGATTTTATATTGTTGTAAAATCATAAGTATTTACTTTATTAAAATCCAAATTTAAATCGAAGCTTTCCAAAAAAGCTTTTAATGAAATTTTGCTGTTCTGTTCTTTCAACTGGCTCAGTGGTGCGATAGCGACTTTCCCAAGCATTAATTTTTTCAATATTTCCTGAAGCCATACTGGCTGCGATAAATTGTCGAAGCGTGAGTAAAGAAATTGCATGTTGTTCAGCAATTTTTGAAATTTTAGCCCCTTGAATAAAACAGGCTGATATCTGAAAAATACGTTTTTTATGCAGCGAATGAGCCGGCTTTGGCCAGTAGTGAATTTTATAGTGATCATCTTCAGGTGCGATCTGAGCAAAACTAGGCGAGTTCCAGAAAAAATTCCATAACCAGTCTTGGAGAATCTGCGTTTCTCTACGTGTAACTTTTAAGAGGTCGCTAGTAGATGCGAAGTCATATTGAAAAGAAAAGTCTGTGCCAGTTTCAGCCCGGTCTTTGTTTAACCAGGCCAGGTTTTTTGCTGAGTCAATAATGGCAATGGTGCCATGCTGATCATAGAGATGTAATTTACCTTTTTCAGGATGCAGCATCTCTTTAAAAAAGTTAATGGTGTAAGGATGGTTAGAAGATTCCTGGCTCTGAACGGGGGCTGAAAATATAGGTTCTTCTATTTCTGAGGTAATTTCTGAATTTAGGACGTTTTGCTCAAACCAGTGCTTGAGATTTCGTGTATTTTGCAGGGGTAAAGCGAGCGTATTATTTATAATCTGGTTCGAGTATTGAGTATTTTTAGAAATGCATAAATAAGGGCATTTTTGGTTTTTGAGAACACGTTGAATACCCTCTGTTTCAAGAAAGTATTCATATACAAACAGGCAATCGAGATGAGGATCGGAAGCAGTGTTCCATTGCAGGATAAAATGATCAGGAGTGATGTGCTGTAAAGTCTTTTTTAGTTCATCTGCATCGTGAATACTTAAATCTGCTATTCCAATATGAATATAATGCCTATGCATTTTAAGTCTCGATTAAAGTTTATATTTTATTGGGTGAAGCGTATAAGAATCCCTTTTATCGCATGAAATAAAGGGGAAAACTGTGTATTAGCTAAAGTCTAAACCTTGTTCAAAAGATTTAAGCTCATGACGAGCCATAGCCAGGTTTGCTTTAGAACGATCCAGTACAAGATACAGGAATACATTATTATTATTTTCGAGTGGGCGAATGAGATGATATTGCTTGCCCAGCGTAATCAGAATATCTTCAATCGAGTCATTCAGATTTAATGAATTCGCTACACGGCGTTTTGCGCGAACCACTTCTGTATTGCCGGCTGCTGCAAGTTCAAGATCGATATTGCCACCACCTTGAGTTGCTAAAGCCAAGCCGCTTTCACCATCAGCTAATGCTGCAGCAACGAAACCATCAATGTCTGTAAGTGTATCTTAGGTTACCTTAGCCATAATTATTTCCCTGTTATAAAAATAGTTGATGCGATAGTTGTATTTAATGAAGTTCGAATATTATCTTTTTCATTCAAATTCATTATAAAAATGGGGGAGTAAATTACAATTGAAATAAAAACCATATAAAATTTAATGTTTTACTTTATATCTTAATTTTTAACTTGTACTTTTTAATTATGTGATGCGTTTATCTTTTTATTTAAGGATATGTGAAATGATTTTGTGATTATTTTTTAATCTATAATCTCACCTTAATCTAAAAGATGTAATAAAATATTTTGAATGGATTATGGAACTAATTAGGTAAAAATTTCAGTTGAAAAAATAGATTCACTTTATTCCCTGATAAATTTAAAGAATAAAAAAAGCCAATATCTCATTGGCTTTTAGTAAAACTGAATTTTTGAGGTTGAAGTATTTATGCAAATACGCGTAATACTGCATCAATCAATACCCAAAGAATCGCAAGCGCAACCACTGGCTCAACGATTTTTGCCCAGGTTGGTGTTTCTACAACAGCAACTTCTTCAACATCATGATGCTGGCTATTTTGATGAACCATTTGGCTAAACTCCTTCATTGATGCTTCTAATGATAGCTCTTCTTCATGAATTGGTTTAGAGCCTTTGAGTTCTGTTAGGTTATTTGTTGTCCAAACCCAATCATCTGCCTGGCCAGACAAATGTTCAATTTGTCCTTTTAGCAGCTCTTGGATACTGGTCTGATTATGATTGCCAGTATCATGTAACTGCTTTAATTCAGTCAGCTGAAAATGGAAAATTTCAGACGTGAGCTGTTCCAGCTCGGGTTTTGGTAAAGTTGACTGGTTTTCCACTCGGGTAGTCAGGTGACGGGCGATTTCCAGGATATAAAGTTCATCTGGGTGTTTTATTTCATTATAAATTTTTTGCGGGTTATTGCGCCATTCGCTAATCAGTTTGCCTAAAGTGAGAGCATTGATTTCTGAAATATATTTACGTCTTTCTTCTTTTGTATAGCTTTGTAGAAGCTCAGGCTTTTGAGTTTCTATCTGTTCAACAAAATATTGTACTAAATCAAAAGCCATTCACTTACTCCATTATTTTTAATCTAATAACCTTAGGGTTGGTTTTTTCTTTGCGGGTTCAGGCTGTTCTTCAGTGCTTGATTTTAAAGCATCTTCATCATTTTGTGTATGCTCATATTCATTTGGATCAAAGAATAATCCTTGACCATTTTCACGTGCATAGATCCCGAGGACTGCTGCCATCGGTACATAGATATCACGTGATACACCACCAAAACGTGCTGAGAAGGTGATGGCTTCATTATCCATATTCAGCGCATGAACTGCATGCGGCACAATATTCAGGACAATCTGGCCATCTTTAATAAACTGCTCGGGTACCATGGTGTTTGGACGTGTAGCATCGACCAGCAGATAAGGCGTCATATTGTTATCGCAAATCCACTCATAGATTGCACGTGCCATATAGGGACGGGTAGGACTTAAGTTGAATTCTTGTTCAGACATGATGTTTCTCTACAGGTTTAATTTGCTCTTGGTAGCGGTTTTTTTCCTGCAAGGTCATGGATTTTGCAAATGCAGGACGGCTAAAAACTCGCTGGCAATATAAATAAAATGGACGACATTGTTGTCGAGGTAATTCTACTCCCATGCTTTTAAGTCGAATGAAAATGGGAGCCAGCATACAATCTAAAATGCTGAATTGTTCCGACATAAAGTAAGGAAAATGCTGGAACAAGGGCGTTAATGAAATCAGGATATCATGCAGCTGTTTTTGTGCCTTCACTTTGGCTGCAGCATCCAAAGTATCTGGGTGGCATAACATGATATCGGCCAGTTTGAGCCAGTCATTTTCAAAACGCCAGATATATTGCCGCTGTTCCGCACGTGGCATAGGGGCATCTGCATAGAGCTTGTTCTGGCGGTAACGATCGTCTATATATTCTGAAATGATGCTGGTATTGAACAATTTTAAATCATTTTCAATCAGCATGGGCAGCTGGTTATAAGGATTGAGGCTGGCCAGATCTTCATCATCACTATCGACCAGGATCAGGTTATATTTAATCTGCTTTTCGGCAAGTACGTAGCGAATCCAATGGGAACGAAAGTCATCGGCATGGCTATATAAGGTGAGTCCTTGAAGTGGCGCGCTTTCGACTGACATAAATCCTGATTAAGTTCTAATGAATAGACTAGGATACTAAAAATCAACCTAAAAAGCACGAAGCATAAAAAGCCAATTGGACTAAGGCAGGGTAGAGTAGAGAAAAAAATGAAAGGAGCAGAACAACATGATCATGAATTTTGGCTTAATCATTCTGTTTATTATCATCGGTGTTGCGAATTATTATCTGACCAAATCCTTCTGGTGTCATGAAGGGGTATGGGGTAAGGATGTGCATGAACAATGACAATAAAAATAATATTAAGTGGTCATTTTCAAGCCATAAAAAAACCCTGGTATACACCAGGGTTTTTTGTCCGATTCGGTAAACGAATTAACGTTTAGAGAATTGAGGACGTTTACGAGCTTTACGTAAACCAAGTTTCTTACGTTCAACTTCACGAGCATCACGAGTAACGAAACCAGCTTGACGAAGAGCAGGTTTAAGAGTTTCGTCAGAAGCGATCAGTGCACGAGTAATACCGTGACGGATAGCGCCTGCTTGACCACCGATACCACCACCTGCAACAGTGATGTAAAGGTCATATTTCTCAGTCGCTTCAAGAAGCTCTAGAGGTTGACGAACAACCATACGAGCAGTCTCACGACCGAAGTATTGTTCTAAAGAACGGTTGTTGATTACGAGTTTACCAGTACCAGCAGATAGGAAAACACGTGCAGTTGCGGTCTTACGGCGACCTGTACCATAGTTAGTAGCCATGTGCTGTATCCCTTAGATGTCCAAAACTTGTGGCTGTTGAGCAGTATGTGGATGCTCAGTACCAGCGTACACTTTCATTTTTTTGATCATTGCATAACCAAGAGGACCTTTTGGCAACATGCCTTTTACAGCGCGTTGGAAAATTTCTTCTGGTTTGTGAGCAACTAATTTTTCAAAATTAGTTTCACGAATACCACCAGGGAAACCAGTATGGCGATAGTATTTCTTGTCAAGTGATTTGTTACCAGTCACTTGAACTTGCTCAGCATTGATAACAACGATGTAATCACCAGTGTCAACGTGAGGAGTATAAGAAGTTTTATGCTTACCGCGTAAACGACGAGCGATTTCAGTCGCGAGACGACCTAAAGTTTTGCCAGAAGCATCAACAACGTACCAGTCGTGTTGAACTTCAGCTGGCTTAGCGCTGAGAGTTTTCATTAAACCACTACCTATTATAGTTGGTTTGGACTATGGAAGCTGTCCAAACAAAAGGAGACCGAATTCTACCCGAAAGCCGGGAGAACCACAATGAAAATATAAAATTTCAAGCGCTGTATTTTACAACGTCTTTCAATAAATGACCAGTAGGATTTTTAGCCTATAAACACATATGCTTAATCATTAAATAATAAAATGGACCTAAGACTAGGGGCGCATCTTTGTATGAATGAACACGGTTGTTTTTTAATATGTATTTCTTTAACAAATGGCCTGTCTTCGAGTCTACCTAGGTTTGCCTTCTAAACTTGAGGCAATCTTCCCTGAAAATGCCAAAAGCTAAACATGTCGAGTATTGAGATGATTGCCCGAAACTCTTTATAGGGTTCATTGATGTCAGTCCGGTTTTATCTCTCTTTAATATAATGAGAAAGGTACAGTATTATTTGAATAAACATCATCTAAACCTTTATCTAGAACTTTCCCTGTGAAATTTGTACTAAAATAAGGACAATTGATAATACAGAAGAAAGTCATGCTGCCTTTATATATTACCAGTGGTGAACCTGCCGGAATTGGTCCAGATATCTGCCTGAGTTTGGCGGATCGTATTGATGAACGTCCATTGGTGGTACTTGCCGATCTGGAAATGCTCCGTCAACGGGCGCAGCAGTTAAAACTTCTGGTTGAACTGATTGAATATACAGGGCAAACGACTTCTTCAGAAAAAGGTCAGCTTTATGTCGAGCACGTGCCTTTAAAAGAGCCGGTAGTACTAGGACAGCTGAATAGCCATAATGCCGCTTATGTACTGGAGCAGCTACGTCGTTCAGCTGAATATGCTATGACGAATAAAAGCGTGGGTGTAGCGACTGCACCAGTGCAAAAGTCGGTAATTAACGATGCAGGCATCCATTTTAGCGGTCATACCGAGTATTACCAGGAATTCGCAGGTGTACCGCGTGTGGTGATGATGTTAGCAACCAAAACCTTGCGCGTGGCTTTAGCAACCACACATCTTCCACTTCGTGCAGTTGCTGATGCGATTACTCCGGAACGCCTGCATCAGGTGATTAATATCCTGATTCACGACCTGAAATCCAAATTCAAAATTGAACATCCGCATATTCTGGTCTGTGGTTTAAACCCACATGCAGGTGAGGGCGGTTATCTGGGGATGGAAGAGGTTGAAGTCATCAATCCAGTACTGGAGACTTACCGTACTCAAGGTATCAATATGAGCCTGAGCTTGCCTGCAGATACTTTATTTACTCCTGAAAACTTGAAAGATGCCGATGCTGTTCTGGCGATGTATCACGATCAGGGCTTACCTGTGTTAAAATCTCAGGGCTTTGGTGAAGCCATCAATATTACTTTGGGCTTACCGTTTATCCGAACTTCTGTCGATCACGGCACAGCACTCTCCCTCGCAGGTACAGGCCTTGCGAAAAGCTCAAGCTTACATGTGGCTGTGGATTTGGCGCTGGATTTAGCGCGTCAATGATCTCGTCTTTATTACACGTTGGAAATGTCTATGTATCAGATTAATGCCTTAAACCCAAAAGATGAAGGGCATCACACGCGTAAGCGTTTTGGTCAAAACTTCTTACATGACCAACGTGTCATTGCTAAAATTGTGCGTTCGGTAAATCCGCGTGCAGGCGAAAATATTGTTGAAATTGGTCCGGGTCTGGCTGCTTTGACATCACCTTTAATTGGTGAATGTGATGCCTTGACTGTACTTGAGCTGGACCGTGACTTGGCCGCTGGTTTGCCGGGTCGTGTGCCGCATCCTGAACGTTTAACCATTATTGAAACAGATGCACTGAAATACGATTTCACCAATTTGTTTGAAGAAGGCCGTCCGTTACGTGTAGTCGGAAACCTGCCTTATAACATTTCGACACCACTGTTGTTCCATCTCCTGGAATTCGGTGACAAAGTGAAAGACATGCACTTCATGCTGCAAAAAGAAGTGGTTGATCGTATTACTGCATCACCGAACACCAAAGAATATGGTCGTTTGTCGGTAATGATTCAGTATTACTGCAAACCGACTTTCCTGTTTGAAGTGCCGCCAGGCTCTTTCAATCCGCCACCAAAAGTGACGTCTGCCGTGTTCCGTTTGGAGCCATATGATGTAAAACCGATCGTGGCAAAAAATGAAAAAGCTTTGGCTCGTCTGGTATCGCATGTATTTACCCAGCGCCGTAAGACTTTGCGTAATAGCCTGAAAGGGATGCTGGTTGAAGATGGTTTTGAAAAGGCAGGTGTGGATCCAATGGCACGTCCAGAGACACTTACACTTGCCCAATTTGTGGCTTTATCTGATCAAATGGTAGCTTAAGAATAATGACTCGCACTGTTCGATACAATTATGTGATTGGTGATGTGCAAGGCTGTTTTGAAGCCTTGAAAGCACTGCTGAAAGAAATCCGTTTTGATCCTGATCAGGACTTTATCTGGTTTGCTGGTGATCTGGTGGCTAGAGGGGAAAACTCGCTGGGTGCATTACGCTTTATTAAAAAGCTGGCGGATAATGGCGTGGCGGCAACAGTACTCGGTAACCATGATCTGACTCTTTTGGCTTATGCACGTGGCATCAAGCCGATTAAAGACAAGGACAATGTCCGTGATGTGATTGATGCGATCGACAGTGATGAGTTAATTGACTGGATCCGTAAACAGCCGATGTGCCTGTTTCCGAATGAACAGACGGTACTGACCCATGCCGGGATTCCCAATATCTGGGATGCAACCAAGACGGCTGAATTGGCTAAAGAAGTAGAAGCTATTATTGCCCATGATGATTTTGAGGTGGTGGATGCTTTCTTAAAGGAAATGTTTGGGAAAGAGCCTACACTCTGGTCAGATGAATTAGAAGGTCATGAGCGTACGCGCTGTATCGTGAATTACCTGACCCGGATGCGTTTAACTGACGCAGAAGGACGTCTGGAATACAGTTTTAAAGATTCATTGGATGATCCGATGCCGGAAGGCTTTAAGCCCTGGTTTGAATTTGAATCGAAAACTACCGCAACCCATCAAATTGTATTTGGGCATTGGGCTGCCTTACAGGGTAAAACCATTTCTGAGCGAATTCAGAATGTCGATGGTGGTTGTGTCTGGGGTAATCAGCTGATGGCTTATCGACTGGAAGACCAGCAAATGTTTGCCGTCGATAATCCGGTATTTTAAAATATTTAAAGCTCAAAAAAGCCACGTTGAACGTGGCTTTTTTATTGTGCTGATGATTAGTCTGCGCGAATCCAGGTCTGGTTGCGGCCCAGAACTGAAACACCCACACTGGCACGTAGCGTTAAACGCTTGCCAGTATTGTTTAGACGAACCTTGGCATCATAAATTTTACCTGCCAATGGATCAATGACACGACCTTTTTCATAATTTTTGGTGCCTTCAACGTGTTTCAGGCCTTTTAGAATAGTCATGCCTAAAATCGGTTGATCGGTATAAGGGGCTGGACATTTATTACATTTTTCGCGTGGTGTATAACCTGGACGTGGCGTGATTTTCACAATCTTGCCTGAGTAAGTATTATTTGCTTCTTTTTCGATGACAATGATGGCTTTTGCTGCTCCAGTTTTATCATCAATTTGTTGCCAGGTTCCGCTAATATCTTGAGCCCACAGGTTCATCATGAATCCTGTAGTCAATGTGGCAAGGAGTATCTTCTTTAACATATCCATCATTCCAAAGAACTTTTCATTATTGCCCGCACATGTTAGGAAGATTGCACAAATAGTCAATAAATAATTAAAAATCATGGAATTAAATTTATAAAAAAGCTGCCTGTTTGGCAGCTTTGAGAAAAAGTGTGAACTTATTCCTGACGGATCCAGGTCTGGCTACGGCCTAAAGCAGAAACACCCACATAACCACGTAGGGTTAAACGTTTGCCGTTGCTGCTTAGACGAACCTTGGCATCGTAAATTTTACCTGCCAATGGATCAATCACACGACCTTTTTCATAATTCACGCTATCACCGACCTGTTTTAAACCTGTCAGTACGTCCATCCCCAAGATCGGCTGATTGGTATAAGGAGCAGGACATTTATTACAGGTTTTTTGTGGGGTATAACCTGGACGAGGCGTTACTTTGACAATTTTGCCGGCATAAGTACCATTGCTGTCCTGACGGATTTCAATCAGTGCTTTGGGTGAACCAGTCTTATCATCGATTTGTTGCCATGTCCCGGTCAAGTCTTGTGCATAAATGGTCCCAGTCATGAATGTAGCAATGAGCATTAATCCTAATTTAGATTTATTCATTTATATTTATCCTTTTTTCATAGATGAAACAAACTATCCCAAACACAAGCGTGTGGTTTTTTAATTTTGGTTGATTTTAGAGTAATGAGCGTTGCAGATCGCTCGGTCAATCTGCTTTAAGCCTGTTGATTCCCCATGACAGAAACCTGTCGATGTTAATTGCTTTGTTACTGAATTTTCAGTAAAAGCAGAGAAATTCAGTAAGATCTTTAACATGGTAATGTCTTGCATTCTATCTCCTTATATTGCGCATCAAAATCCGTTTGATGCTAAGCCTGTTAAAGCAAATGAATCTAATATTTATATGCATGTTTTATATTGTATAAAAAAAGCATCTGTCTAATATTGATACAACTTAATGCATGAAAATGCAAGCTTCTGTGCACTAAGTCATGAATTAATCTTGTTTAATCCAAGTCTGGCTGCGTCCCAAGGCTGAAACACCTACATAACCACGTAGGATTAGACGTTTGCCATTGGCACTTAATTTAGCTTTGGTGTTGTAAATATTGCCGGATAAAGGGTCAATCAATTTACCTTGAGAGAAATTATTATTGCCTGCATCCTTTAAGCCGGTGAGTACATCCAGACCAAGAATCGGTTTATTGGTATAAGGTGCAGGGCAGGAAACACAGGTTTCGCGCGGTGTATAGCCAGGACGAGGCGTAATCTTGGTAATTTTGGCAGTATAAACACCATTTGAAGTTTCACGAATTTCCAGAATCGCTTTAGCTGATCCTGTTTTATCGTCAATACTTCTCCAGGTGCCTGAAATATCGGAAGCGAAAGCCAGATGACTGAAAAAGGTCAGGGCTAAAAAGGATAATAATTGAACCTTTTTCATAGGTCTGTTCCTGAGTGAAAAATTCTTTATTTCCCTATAGTAAGAATAGTTTCATTCAGAAACAAACGTTAAATATTGATTGATGAGTCACATTTTTTGCAGATAAAGTATAAAAGTTGGCAACCAGATCGCAGTAAAAACGGCATTCACTGCCATGCCAAACGTAGCATAACGTCCGGCAACACTGCCACGCTGCCAGGCTTGAGCTGTACCAATCGCATGTGCTGCTAGACCTAGAGCCAGACCTGAAGCACGCTCATCATTGATATGTCGTAAAATAAATGGTGAAAATGCTGCACCAATTACGCCAGACAAAATGACGATCAGAATGGCCAGACTAACAGGTGCCTCCAGTAAGGTCGCAATATTAATTGCAATTGGTGTCGTGACTGCACGGGTGGCAAAGGCCATGATGTCGCCAGAAGACATATGTAGTAAATAGGCGAGACCCATCGGTAAGGCGACCGCACTGATACTGGCAAAAACCAGAATTCCGACAATAGCTTTCAGTGGCAGGTCATCATAACGCATGGCGGCTAGCGGAATCGCCAGTGCAACTGTGACATAACCAAGCAAATGGTTAAACAGTGGATTGACCTCATCCATATAATGCTCATAAGGAATACCCAGCACCAATAAAATCACCAGCACCAGGAACATGCTAAACACAATCACAGGAATTTGCGGAATAACACGATTGCAGGGTTTGGCAAGCAGATAAGCAATTAAGGTAATCGCAAAGCTATAAAGAACAGAAAACATGTGCGACTCCTATAACCAGCGTTTTGCCATTTTGGCGTAGATCCAAAGAGGGAGCAGAGTACTCAGGCATAACACCAGCATAAAGGCCGGAATTTTTTGTCCCATATGCATCAACATAATTAGCGCGCCTGCACTAATCGGTAAAAAAGCGAAGGCACTTTCTTTCATCAGCTTGTTATTAGTATCCACCAGACGCGCTGGAATTTTGCCAAAATAGCGCCAGGCAAATAAGGTGACTAGCAGGCTGATGAGTCCGACCAGGTTGCCCAATTCAGGATGATCTAGCTGGGTCATTAGCCAGACTGAAGCTTCACGAAATACAATAATTAAGAGGAGAGTGCTGATCCATGCTGGCCAGTCAATATGTTTTATCCAGTTCATTGGTGATGTCATTTAAAAGTTTACTTATCAAGTTTTACTCGATCTTACGCTGGATTTCAAACTCTTCAAGTGGACGCTGGAATTGAAGTGCTTGAGATCCCAGAATTTCTTCTATCGGTAAATGAGCCTGTTTGATCAACTGTTCCAGCTTCGGAGGTGCAATCCGTACATCGATATGTAACTGACCTTCATCATCATAATGTTCAGACTGAATCACGTTCAGCGCATAAAGTTGATTGCGCAGTTTGCCATAGGCAGGTTTCAATACCAGTTCAAAGTGCTGAATCTGACCCATTAATGCTTCATGCACGGCTTTGCGTAACAGATCCAGACCTTCACCACTATGTGCTGAAACATAGACCCGTTCAGGCTGACCGGGCTGGCGATAAATGATTTTGGCATCTTCACCGCTACAGTCGATTTTATTATAAACTCGTAACACCGGGACGTCGGCACCAATTTCCTTGAGCACCTTTTCAACGGCTTCAATTTGTTCAAGCATTTCCGGACTGCTGGAATCAATCACATGCAAAAGCAGGGTGGCTTCAACGGTTTCTTCCAGAGTTGCTTTAAAAGATTCGACCAGTGAATGCGAAAGATTACGCACAAAGCCTACCGTATCTGCCAGTACCAGATTACCGACGCCGTCCCATTGCAGGCGTCTTAAAGTTGGATCCAGAGTCGCAAATAGTTGGTCTGCTGCATAAACATCGCTATCGGCCAGAATATTGAATAAGGTAGATTTTCCCGCATTGGTATAACCTACTAAAGACACGGTTGGAACAGCCGCTTTTTGGCGTGCAACACGGCCCTGAATACGGGTTTGGCGAACTTTTTCTATTTTAGCTTTAAGCTGCCCCATGCGGATACGCAATAAACGGCGATCTGTTTCTAGCAGGGTTTCACCCGGACCACGCAGACCGATCCCGCCTTTCTGGCTATCCAGATTGGTACGGCTACGAACCAGTCGTGAAGACAGATGCTGTAATTGTGCCAGTTCAACTTGCAGTTTCCCTTCATAGGTACGGGCACGCTGTGCAAAAATATCGAGGATGAGTTCGGTACGATCAACCACCCGGCAATGCACCACATTTTCAAGGTTACGTGCTTGGGCAGGTGTCAGCGCATGATCGAAAATGACCAGATTGGCATCCAATTCTTTGACCCGTTCAGCAATTTCTTCTGCTTTTCCTGAACCCACAAAAAATTTGGCATCCGGTTTTAAGCGTTGAACAAAGAGATGTTCCAGAATTTCGGCATTTGCAGATTGAGCTAACAGATGAAACTCTTCAGCATCAAGGTCATCCAGCATTTGTACGCTCACACTGACCAGTATGACGCGTTCTTTTCCCTGATGTTGCTCAAAATATTCCACTCAGGCCAATCTCCAGTTGAAAACTTCATTTTAGTTGAAAATGAACTTTACAGATACTGAAATAGCGGGCTTTGTTTTAGAGTGCCGTGACAAACAGTTGTGCAAGTGTTACGAGCAGCGCCGTATATAACAGGGTACCACCCAAGATATAGCTCAATACTTTTAAGGGCCGAATCATCTCAGCTGATTTCACTGTTTCATCTTGCATGATGAGCATCCTTTTTAATCTAATATTTCGATTGATTTATTTTATTTAATTCATTTAATGAATTTAAATTGAAAATATAGATGTACTTGGTCGTTTTTTATTATCAATGCAAGTTGGACATGAACAGTATAAAATGGGTTTAATTCGTGGATATTCCCTGTATCTTGTTTAGGATTTAGTGATCTTTTTATGAACTCGACTGTACAAAATCAATCACCTGAGATACAAGGTTTTGCAAAATTCTTTCTTTATACAAGAAAAACGACTTCTGCATTAGCAGCCATCAGCCAGGGGTTTTATCTGGTTTACCGTCATGGTTTGTATAAAGATCCGAATAATCCGAACAATACCCGATATGTGCAGTATTTCTGTCGCCAGTTGTGCAAGGTATTTAATATTGAGGTTCAGGTCCATGGCGTGATTCCACGTGAGCCGGCATTATGGGTGAGCAATCATGTGTCCTGGCTGGATATCGCCGTTTTGGGTTCAGGCGCGCGAGTGTTTTTTCTGGCCAAAGCTGAAATTGAAAATTGGCCAATTCTAGGCAAGCTGGCTAAAGGTGGTGGCACCTTATTTATCAAGCGTGGTTCAGGAGATTCGGTCAGAATCCGTGAACAGATTACCGGCTTCCTGAAACAGAATATTCCAGTTCTATTTTTTCCTGAGGCGACCACATCTGATGGACGCTCAATTAAAAAAATTTATGGACGTATTCTGGGTGCAGCGATTGAAGCGCAACGTCCGGTACAAATCTGTCTGATCTGTTATGTGAATCAGCAGGGTGAACTGGATATGGTGGCGCCTTTTATTGGGAACATCAGTTTTGCCAAACATGTACAGAATGTTCTGGAAATGCCTAAAGTGACAGCTCATCTGATGGCCTTACCAGCAATTTCGACTGAAGGGCATACAGTAGAAAGCCTGACTGCATTAGTACATGAAAATATGCTGGAGGGTTTGCAAAGGTTGCAAGCCAAAGTATTAAAAAAGCCTCATTAAGAGGCTTTTTTATTAGAAATACTCAGAGATATTCATTACATAAAACCTTCGATCGGGAGGATTGACAGGAATTTTATTGAGGCTTTTTGATACCACTTCATTCCTGGCTCTTTTTTAAAGGTCTTTGTTTCACCTTTGGCATTGTGGATTTTCCAGTTAATGTTCTGGTTGGCATCTAGAACCAACTTATAGGCATACTTGCTTAAATTCTTGTCCATGGTTTCGTGTACTGCACGGGCCAGATTAGGACTATTTAGCAATACGCCAATTTCAGTATTCAAATAAGCTGAACGCGGATCGAAATTAAAAGAACCGATAAATACCTGTTTCTGGTCAATGGCCATCAGTTTGGCATGCAGGCTGGAACGGCTCAGGCCTTTTAAGCTGACCTTCGCTTTTTGTGCCAGCTCTTCAGTATTGGCATTCAGGTTGTCGGCATCTGGCGCGGCCAAAAACTCATAGAGCTTTACATCATTTTCCAGCAATTCCTGACGATATTTAGCATAAAAGGCATGGACCAGCGGCACGTCATTGGCCTTATAGGAATTGGTCAGTACTCGGACTTTGACATCTTCTGAAGCCAGTTTCTTGAGACGTTCTGCACCCTGTTTTTCCGGTACAAAATAGGCCGACACAATATCCACACTCTCTTCCGGTTTTTCCAGATGCTGTAGTAACTGGAAGTTCAAGTGATCTTCAGTTTTAGCCTTTGACTTGATTTTACTTGGTGGGTCTTTAACGACTTCAGCTTCTACCCAATCAAGCTGAATATTGTGTTCCAGCCATTTATCGAAAGCCTGAGAACGATTGGCCAGATTCAGGTAATTCTGGATTGCAGTATCATGGCTATATTCTTCCAGCTGCTGTTTCAGGCTCGGGTAGCGTAGCGTGTGATGGCGAGGATTAACGATCTGCCGCACCGGGTAGGCATAATCATCATTCCAGTATTCATCAAAAGAATGAATGATTTCATCAGAAGCGGCACCGACCAACATCACATCTACATCAGAGAACTGATAACTGTCACTGACGTTATAATACTGGTTACTCATATTACGGCCACCAATCAGGGCAATCTGGTTATCGGCAATAAAGCTTTTGTTGTGCATGCGGCGGTTGATCCGTTTTAGATCCAGCAGCATATCCATGGCACGGTATTTACGGAAACGGTAGGGGTTATACAGTTTGACCTCAATATTCTGGTGCTGGTCCAGCGCCAGATAAATACCTTCCATTTTCTTGGCATTGTTGTCGTCCATCAATAAACGGACTTTTACGCCACGGTCTGCTGCCTGAATGAGGGCATGCAGAGCCAGTGCACCAATACGGTCGTTATCCCAGATGTAATATTGCAGGTCCAGACTGCGTTCTGCTTTATTAATCAGCTGGATACGTGCAGCGAGTGCTTCGAGCGGATCTGGCAACACGTGATAACCGGTCAGGCCAATATTCTGCCGACGTAAGGGCTCAACAATCTGGGCCAGACTGGTTTGCGAGGTATCCGTTTCAAATGCCATCCGGCTAGGCTGTTCAGTTTGCGGAGGCAGCGTACTGCAAGCAGGAATGCCGAGTACCAGGCTGCAGCTCAGTAAAATGCCAGCTTTATAGCGGTAAGCTTTTGATAAGCCAGAAGGTTTTGAGTGAGCGGAAGCGTGGGGAGCATTTACCATAAACATCAAAGACTGAAAAATTTGGATTGAGTATAATTGCCAGCTATGAAAAGATAAATATAAAGCCACTAATCAGCTCCTCGACTCGACAAGGCAAATCTATGTGGGATACCAGTTCCGTACTTTTTTATTTTTATCTAGGCATGGCCATTCTTGCCGTTTGGGCAGTGTATCAGGCCTGGTCGAGTCAGTCGCGTACAGAAACCATTCATCCCTTTAAAGCATTTTGTCACCTGCTGGCTTTCTATCTGGCCTATTTACTGATTCCGTTGGTGTTCTTCAGTATTTATGCAGGATGGATGGGCTACTATTCGATTCATGAGTCTATTTTTATTTTCGTGATTAGTGCCGTACTCAGTTATGCACGTTTTATCGAGCCGCATTTGATTCGGGTTAAAACCACGCCTTATCAAATCAATCCTCAGCAGAAACTTAAAAAACCGGTACGGATTGCCCTGATTGCAGATTTACATATTGGCCTGTTTTCCGGACATGAACGCCAGTTAAGACAGATTGTACATAAGTTGAATCATCTGAAACCTGACTTGGTAGTGGTCGCAGGAGACTGGACTTATGAACCGGAAAATAAACTGGCACAGGAGCTGGCGGTCTTAAAAGAAATTCATGCGCCGGTATATTCGGTGACAGGGAATCATGATGAACAGTATCCTGGCCCTCCGATTCAGGAATTGCTTCGTTATGCGCTGGAAGTGAATCAGGTTATGGACATTGAAGGGCAGATTGTCGAGTTTGATGAATTTCGTCTGCTCGGGGTAGGGGATTTGTGGGCTGGAAAAACCGATATGCGCGCAATGCCGGATCTGCCTCAAGACAAGCCTTGGGTGATTCTGTCGCATAATCCAGATACCGTGGATATGGTGCCGAAATTGCCAACACGACCATTGATGCTTTCTGGACATACGCATGGTGGGCAGGTCGAGTTACCCTGGCTGACGGATTATGTGATGAAAAAGGTTTCCATTCTGGGCCATAAAAAAGGCTTGTACCGGCATGAGCATGCAGATGTATTTGTGACCGTGGGAACGGGCATGGTAGGGGTACCATTTCGTTTTCGCGTACCACCAACCATTGATATTATCGAATTGGTCTAAAAAAAACTGATTCATTCGCTGCTGTTAAAGCAGTAGCCAGAGCACAATAATAATCAGTAAAATAACGGCTGCGGTGATCCAGATTTTCTTTTCAATCTCACGGCCGGGCACACGTTTGCCGACTTGCTGTGCAGCCACCTCAGTATCTTTAGCGATGCTAAGGTTGGGATGATCTGGAACTTCCAAAGATGTAGTTACCACCGGAATATTTTCATCAGCATCATCAGTAAAGCGTGGGCCGATATTGCCTTTATTGTCTCGATTCAGCGCCAGATCATGCTCTCTGACAATTTTATCAATGACCTGTATCGCCTGTGATTCATCTAAAGCTGTATGCGCCCGGATATAGCGAATGGCTTCTAGTTTTTTATCATCCTCTAGCAGAATCACTATATCCACCAGCTGTTCTTGAGTAAGTTGCTCAATAAGATCCTGCATCACTCTGCCTCATTCTCTGGCTTTATTTATTTGATTGTTCCCGAAATATCAGCAAAGAAGTAGCAAGTTTTTGTTGTGAAATCATAAAAAAAGCCAGCATGAACTGCTGGCTTTGATTGAGATGACTTAATCTGTCAAGATCTTTAGATCTGATTGTTTACATCATCATTTTTAGTTTCACGGATCAGCAAGAATGCAAGCAATGACAGGATAGAGGCTGCTGTGAGGTAATAACCTACTGCAGACAAGCCATAAGTTGTTGCCAGTTTGGTTGCAATCAATGGTGCGAAAGATGCACCAAAAATACCCGCCAGGTTAAAGGTCAGTGCAGAACCGGTATAACGTACTGAAGTCGGGAAGATTTCAGACAATACAGTACCAATCGGACCATAAGTTAGACCCATGATCGCTAGGCCGATACATAAGAAGAAGAACACAACCAGCGTACTGCCTGATTCAAGCATGTCGGCAAAGAAGATACCGAAAATAGCAGAGACCACACATACCGCGATTGAAGTTGTCTTACGACCAAATTTTTCCGCAAGTACCGCTGAAAGTGGAATGAACGCAGCAAAGCACAGAGTTGCAACTAATTGCAACTGAAGGAATTCTTCACGTGTATAGCCGAGCTGTTTGGTACCCCATTGCAATGCGAATACAGTCGTCAGGTAGAACACCACGAATGTACAGATCGCAGCGATGGTACCTAATACCAGCATTTTAGAATGCTTTTTGAATACTTCAAAGAAGGGTACATTCACTTCTTTCTGCTTTTTCAATACATTTTGGAATGCAGGGGTTTCATGCAATTTCAAACGAATCCATAGACCCATAATCACCAGTAGCGCACTAGAGATAAATGGAATACGCCAGCCCCATTGCATGAACTCTGCTTCAGACATGAATGCGCCAAGGGTCAAGAATGAGCCTGTTGCCAGAATGAAGCCAATTGGTGCACCAAGTTGCGGGAACATACCGTACCAGGCACGTTTACCTTCTGGCGCATTTTCAGTTGCCAGTAGAACCGCACCTGACCATTCACCACCCAAACCAAGGCCTTGGCCTAAACGACAAAGAGCCAGCAATAATGGCGCAGCAATACCGATTTGTGCATAAGTTGGCAATAAACCAATGGCAACGGTAGAAAGACCCATGGTCAACAAGGCCGCGACCAGTGTGGCTTTACGTCCGATCCGGTCTCCCAGATGACCAAAGAGTGCAGCGCCGATTGGACGGGCAATAAAGGCAATCGCAAAGGTTGCCAGCGACTGAATAGTCGCAGTCATAGGATCTGTACTTGTAGGGAAGAACAGATAAGGGAAAATAATAACGGCAGCTGTGGCATAAATATAGAAATCGAAGAACTCGATTGTAGTGCCTACTAAACTTGCTGTTAAAACACGAAATTTTGAATTGGTTGCTGTAGTTTCTGTTACAACGATAGAATCTGAAGACGCCATGAATAACCTTACACTTACTAAAAATAAAAAACTTAGTTTTAAAAGCGTAATCTTTTTAAAAAAGGCGTAATTTTTTAAAAAAACAACTGCAATCTTCTCGTTTCAACTCGCTCAGGGTCACTGAAATGAAGAAATGAGATGATTAAATCACGTAAAGATAGATAGACAGAAAATGTGATCCTGCGCCTATCAATACAAAAATGTGCCAGATAGCGTGGGTATATCTTACTCTTTTCAAAGCGTAAAACAATGCACCTACAGTGTATGCTAAGCCACCAATGATCAGAAAGGTTAAAGATTGAGCACTTAAGTACTGCTGCATATCGTCCATAACCAGTAATGCCAGCCATCCCATGACCAGATAAGCGACCAAAGAAAGTTTCTGGAAACGGTTGATGAAAATGAACTTGAATAGTGTTCCAAGTACAGTAATCACCCACAAGGCAATCAGTAAATACTGGGCCTTGGCTGTTGGAATCGCAATCGATAGAAACGGGGTATAGGTACCTGCAATCAGGTAGTAAATTGCCGTATGATCAACTTTTTTGTAAAAATAGCGTCGGTCAGCAGCAGTAGACATATGGTAGAGCATCGAAGCGGAAAACAGCAGAATCATGCTGAAAGCATAGACCCAAAGGCCGATCCATTGTCCGGCACTCAAATAAGAGCCTTTAATAATCAATAAAATACCGGCAATTAAAGCCAGTGCAGCACCGAGGCCGTGACTAATATAATTAATCCGTTCCTCATTGTGATCATAATCTGGAACTAGGGGAGCATTCTGCATGGTTGTCATTCTTTTTAAATATACACTTGTATAATAATTCAATTTTGCTTTTAAGTTAAGAACAATTAAACTTGAGCAGCAATTCATATCAGGTTTTTCTTATGTCGACATCGACTTGTCTCTCGGTTCAGGAACAACAGTTCTTGGAGGCTTTTCAGCAAGCCTTTGAAACTGATCATTTTGATCGTCTGATCTTAAGTCAGTATAAAGGTGAACTTGAACAATTGGAGAAAATGACCTTTAGAGTCATTTCGCTCAATGAACAGAAGGTTTTGAGCTGTGTCTATCGATACAAGACTCAGGATGTCACCAAAAACTATCCTTTGAATGAAGCCTTGACTCAAGTAACGGAATTATTGGCCTGTTGCAAGCAAGCTAACCTGTTTACCGATCAGGAAGAATTGCAGCTGAAGAAAAACAAGAAAAAGGCCATGCTGACACGAAGTAAAGCTAAACCTGCCTCTACAAAGACAAAAGCCGAGCAGGGCCATGACCGGGTTAAACAGCGTTATGTCGATCAGGACAGTGTATTCCTACAGCATTTAGGAATCACCGATCAGCAAGGCCAGATCATTCCGAGCATGGCGCGTAAGTGGAAACAGATTAATAAATTTGTCGAGATTTTCTCAGGCGCACTGGCTCAAATCCAGCCGCAGGAACAAGGATTACGTATCGTCGATTTCGGTTCAGGTAAGGGATATTTAACCTGTGCGCTATATGATTATATGCAAAAACATGGTCAGACGCCGTATGTCACCGGCGTAGAGCTGAATCCGAAAATGGTCGAGTTCTGTCAGAATGTCGCGCAGCAATCTGGTTTTAGCCAGCTGGATTTCTTCTAGGGCGATGTGCGTACCTATGAACCGGAACGTCTCGATGTGATGATCGCTCTGCATGCCTGTGATGTGGCGACCGATTTTGCAATCCATAGCGGTATTCGCTTGAATGCACAGATCATCATGTGTGCTCCATGCTGTCATAAAGAGTTAAGACCGCAATTACAGAGTCCGAAAGTGCTGTCACCAATGTTGCAGTTTGGCATCCATGCTGGGCAGCAAGCCGAAATGCTGACGGATACCATTCGTGCCTTATTGCTTAAGGCGTATGGGTATGAAACCAAGGTCTTTGAATTTGTGGCCCTAGAACACACCAGTAAAAATAAAATGATTCTGGCGACCAAACGGAAGGATTATGGACAGCCCGATCAGGCTGTTCTCGCCCAGATTCAGGCATTAAAAGAGATGTATGGAATTCAAAAACATTCACTGGAATTGTTATTGAATAACCAGTGGGATCAGCAGGGAATTGGTTCTAAATGCTAGACAATCACAATCTTAAGATCGTGTCAGGCAGCTGGGATGAGTTAGCCCAAGATGCCAGAGTGATACGTGAAGCCGTTTTTATTCAGGAACAGCAAATTGCTCCCGAAGATGAATGGGATGCTGAGGATGCAATCTCTACGCATTTTGTGGCTTATTTACAGGATCAACCCGTTGCAACTGCACGCTTATTAAAAAATCACAGTATTGGTCGTGTAGCTGTGTTGCAGTCGGCACGTGGTACGGGTATCGGCCAAAATATCATGCAGGCTGTGATTGATCAGGCCAAGACAGAGCAACGTGAATTCCTAAAGCTTTCTTCACAGGTACATGCGATTGGCTTTTATCAGAACTTGGGTTTTGACGTGCAGGGTGAAGAATATCTGGATTGTGGCATTCCACATATAGATATGTATCTCAGCTTAAAAGACTAAAAAATAAAAAAGCGAGGAAAACCTCGCTTTTTTAAATTTGATCTTGGAACTGCTTAGTGGCCATGAGTGGTATTTTCGTCATGGCTAGCATTGTCCATCTGTGCATGTTCTTCAGCAGACATATTGTGCTCTTCCACGCTCGTCTCATGAGTCTGATGAGATGAAGAGGTCGCCTGACGAGCTTCACGGTCAGCCTGTGCTTTGGCTAAAGCTTCTGGAGACATCGCAGGTGCATTCTTAAATGCATGCTGCTGGGTATTTTCTTTCTTTTGCTGGCTTGGCATGTAGTCTGGTTCATTACTGACCGCAAGCCAGAAAAACAACATGAATAATCCACCTAAAATACAGAAGATAATCAGTGCTTTCCAACCCCAAGGTGATTTTTCAGGTGAACTGTGATCAGTCATATGCATGTACCCATCGTGGATGTCTAACTCATGTAACTTTATAACATAAATTGCCTGGAAAGCAGATCAAAATCTGTCATTGATTGAATGCAATAGACTTCGAGAGTTTATCGCGTCGAAATAAAAAAAAAGAGGAGTTAAGCTCCCATTGCTGTCCCACAATTTTTCACAAGAGGAAGCTCAAATGAGCTTCCTCTTGTTTTATGGGTATTTTATCGGGTGAAAATAAAGCTTTTAAAGTTCTTCTTTCAAACAAATTCACTTGAATTAT
>NZ_VOZF01000038.1:0-23641 GCF_013419905.1 Acinetobacter sp. YH12046 | reverse complement strand
GGACAAGCATCGTCATTTTATTATGGTCAGCCTCAGGGTGAAGTGTGTCTAATCAACAGGGTTTTCGGTCTCTAAGTACTTTTTAAAGGGAACATCATCGACTCAAATCTCTATTTGCAACAGTGCCAACAAGCTGACCAAGTGAAGACGAATGTCCATTACTTTGCTCAGCAACAATTGAAACGAGCAACGCTTAATGTGGAAACGCTGATGCGAATGACGCTGATCCAAAACCCTACAAATGTATTGGCTAGAGGTTATGCCATCGTTCGTAGTGGAGGGAAGGCTATAACATCCATTCATCAAGCCAAGGATCAAACTTTGGCGATTCAATTACATGATGGTTTAATCAATACACAAGTTTTACAGGTGAAACCAAATGAGTGAACAACAACTAACATTTAAAGAAGGCTATGACATCTTAAAGAAGAATGCTGAGCTTCTAGAGTCTCAAGAGGAGCCGGACATTGATAACCTGATGAAAGTTGTTGAAGAATCCATGGCAGCTTATAAAAGCTGTAAGCAACGCATTGATGCAGTACAACAAGCATTGAATGAAAGCTTTAAGGATTAATCTTTAATTGTTAGCAGTTGATCCCATTTAAAGTAGTTCTGTGTTAGCCGATTTCGTGACATATTCCATGTTCTGTTCGGCATTAAACTCGCGCCCAAGGCAATCTTGGTTTTGCCATACTTAAGATGAATCGCTTCAAGGGAATCCATCAAAGCGTCACTGATCTCGATATGCTTCATGTCGGTAAACATATCATATACATGGCTTGCCTTTGGTTCGAGACACGTTAGAATCACGCCACATTTCTTGAAGGCAATGTCCTTGGCATACAGGCCATCAATCATCGCTGTAGCGAGTTTAGATAGCAGCAATAAGTTGTCGGTAGGTTCTGGTAAAGCCAAGGATAAAGACTTGTTGTAGAAGGGCTTTGAGCTATCAAATGGGTTTGATTGTACGAAACCAATCAGACAACCACACAACAGATTATCATCTCTCAGTCTGCTAACCGCATCCATGACATATAGCGACATAGCCTCCTTGAGATCATCAATATGGTAGATGCGTTGACCAAAAGAGCGACTCGCAATAATTTGCTTCTTGGCTGGTGGCGTATGTTCCAGTTCAATGCAAGCAATTCCATGGAGTTCCAATAAGGTTCTGTGCATCACTACAGAAAATTGGTCCCTGATCATCACAGGGGAAGTCAAGACAAAATCCATAACTGAATGAATCCCCAGGCTGTTGAGCTTCTTGGAATGCTTTCGGCCTACGCCCCAGATTTCACCAACATCTATGGCTTGATGCAGAGTTTCAGCAGAGCATGGATCCATTGAAACCAAGTTGCAAACACCATTGAAGTAAGCGTTCTTCTTGGCAATATGGTTCGCTAGTTTCGCTTCAGTCTTTGAGCGGCCAATGCCAATACATACAGGTAAACCAAGCCAAGAAAACACACGCTGACGAATTTGATGGGCATATTCAGTCAAGTCGTAATTCTCTGAATGAGCTGTCAGATCCAGAAAGCACTCATCAATTGAGTAAATCTCCTGCTCTTTGGGAGATACAAAATCGGACAGGATTTTCATGAATCTGCGAGACATCTCTGCATACAATGCATAGTTGCTCGATAGCACCTGCACCTGATGCTGCTCTACGATGTCCTTGATCTGAAAGAGAGGAACACCCATCTTGATGCCCAAGTCTTTGGCTTCTTGGGAACGTGCTACAGCACAGCCATCATTGTTGGATAGCACAATGACAGGCTTATTGTTCAAGCTTGGGTTAAAGATGCGTTCACAACTGACATAGCAGTTATTGATGTCTACTAAAGCGTAGATCTTGTTTTTACATTCCATGTTAAGAAACCAAGAAGAATGATGAACGCTACTAACGCTTTCTGAATGGCTTGATGACAAAAGTCACTACACCCCAAATTAGCATTTCCTGCCCATCTTGCAGATGAATGTCGGAATACTCAGGGTTCTCTGCTTTAAGCCAACGATTATCATCACCTTCGATCATGAGGCGTTTTACAGTGAACTCATTGTCGATCAGTGCAATCACGATGTCTTCATGCTTGGCTTCAATGCTACGGTCTACAATCAGTTCGTCATCAATCTCAATACCTGCATCCCTCATGGAAAGTGAAGCGACTCTCACAACGAATGTTGCTGCTTCATTTTTGATGAGGTGTTCATTCATGTCTAATGTTTTGTCGACATAATCCTGGGCAGGAGAAGGGAAGCCAGCAGCAACCTTTTCTGAAGCCAAAGGAATACTCATTACAGAGCTTGGATTCACTAGGGTTATAGATGCTACATCATTGAACTTGGCTTTATTTGATCCTGTTAGGTAATTCTTTATTTCAAGAATTCTAGACTCAGGCACACGAATGACCTTAGTAGGTTCATCATATAGAGGCTTTCTACCTGCACCATCTCGACTACCTCCACGTTGTCCAACCATACAATTCACTCCCCAACAATTGAATATGTAACATAATCAAATGATAGGGGATGAGCTTAATCGAAGACAATGAAATTACGATGAATGGTTGATGTGAATCATCAAATGATGTTCCTTTGAGCAGACCTTTACTTATGTCAACGTAGAGGTCAAACCAAGAGGAAGAATAGTTAGTGCCGCCTTCGGCGGTGTTTTGGGATAACCGATTAATGCAAATCCAAACCAAAGGAAACCACTATGAAAATCATGAACCGTACCGGTTTTGTCGGAGACTTTTTTATTTAAGTTAAGCCACCTGACCTAACGGGTTAATCTTATCATAGTACATTGCTTCAAACTCAAAAGGCGACACATAACCTAGTGCACTGTGTACACGCTTTTTATTGAACCAATCTACCCAGTTTAGTGTCGCAAGTTGTACATCTGCTAAACCTTGCCAATCTGCTTTTAAATATTCAATCACCTCTGTTTTGTATAAGCCATTCACCGTTTCAGCCAAAGCATTATCGTATGAATCACCAGTTGTATCGACTGATGCTCGTAAATTTGCTGCTTCTAAACGATTGGTATAGCGAATCGAAAGATATTGCACACCCCTGTCGGAATGATGAATCACATTCTTTGGCATGCCTCGATCGTGCAATGCTTGCTCAAGTGCATCGAGCACCATATCTGTATTCATCCGTGTAGATACTTTCCATCCAACAATTGCTCGTGAGAACACATCAATAATAAAGGCGGTATAGACCCAGCCTGAATGAGTTTGAATATACGTAAAGTCACTGACCCATAATTGGTCAGGTCGATCAGCACTAAAATTACGTTTCACTAAATCATCTGCTCGTTTTTGATCATCTCGGTTGCGGGTAGTTTGTTTGTTCTTACCACGCCAAACACCTTGTATATCTAGCTTCTGCATCAATCGAGCAACTGTACAACGTGCAATAACATAACCCTCACGTTTCAATTGTTGCCAAACTTTACGTACACCATATCGACCTGAACTTTCCTTCCAAATTCGTTTAATTTGTTCAGCATGATGCTTATAATGTAGATCTCGTTTCGCTCGATGTTCTGGATTGTCAGCGAGATCTAAAGTTCGGTAATAAGTTGAAGCTGCGATCGGTAAAATCCTACAAATCGCATCAACACCATATAAGTCTTTATTGTTATGGATGAAATCCACCATTATTTGTGTGGGCGGTCGAGCTCCGCCTGGGCGAAAAAAGCGGCTGCTTTACGTAGAATTTCATTGGCACGCTTTAATTCTTTAATTTCACGTTCCATTTGCTTCATTTTTTCTTGATCAGATATCTGTTGTACTTTAATAGGATTTTGCTGATCTAAATGCTTTTGATGCCAGGCACGAAGTGTTTCAGGAGTACAACCAATCTTAGGCGCAATTGCTGTGATTGCAGCCCAAGTAGAAGGATAATCTTTTTCAGATTCAATTAGTAATTGAACCGCTCTTTCTCTAATTTCGGGGGTATAGGTTGGTTTTTTCATCGGAATAGTCTCTCAGAATATTGAGTCTCCGACAAACCCGGTACGGTTCACTTCCTTATTCCAGCATTTGATTAGGTAGAAGATTGGTTGACCGCCATTCAGTATAGCTTGATCTAGGAAGGCTTGACGCTTACAGCCCTTGATCTTCATTTGTTGTCTTCTTAGTACGTGGCTTTCTTGTTTTTGGTAATACAGGTACACGTGCATCTGCTGTTGCTTTCTTATTGGCTTGTACCAGATTAATGTTGTTGACTTCTAGGCTTGCTTCTAAAGCATTGTCGATACCGCTTTTAAAAGTTTTAATTTCAAAGTCTTCAGGAGCTTTGAAGTACTGTTCAAATACAGTTACAGGAACAGTAGGTCCATTTAGAATAAGCTGTAGCTTTGTTTGATCTGATAGCTCAGGACTGAAGTCTTGATATGTTGCTAATACGAATTTCTTTTTATTGGTGATGATGAATACTGAATACATGGTTGTATCTCTTTTTATTTGAAGTTGTTTTTATTCTTATTGTTTTTCTGTTTGCTTATAATTTTTAGTTATAGAAAACAGATACATATATAACATATTTTTATTATACTGTCAATCCTTATAACTTTTAGGAATAAGAATACCTATTCTGCATAGGCTATTCGTATTTGTAGTCTTTAAAATCAGTTCCCTCTACAAGTGTCATACACGTAAGGAAAGCTACATCACTTGCTAACTGTTCATCTCTTACGTTCCAGAACTCATCTACAACTGCATTAATTAGTTGCTTATAATAGTTTTTATAAAAGGAATGCTTGTTTAACTGTGTTTCTAAAGTATTGAAATAACCTACCTTAAATTCTTCTTTTCCTATGTCTTCATATTTTTGTATTTCGACAGAACTTTTGGCTATATCCTCCGCTACAGCACAAAGACTAAATTTGTAATTATGATCCACTTCAATAGCTTGAGCCATAGTACCAGTACAAGCCAACAGTAAAGTTAAAACTATCTTTTTCATATTAAACAGTTATATGTAAAGTTGTAGCTTCATTCTATTTGATTAGTATTGAAAAATAAACAGCATACAAAACAGATTAGTAGGCAGTCAGTTCAATGTTTGATATGGATACGTGCCTGTTAAGGTACGGATACAGATTAAAGATTGATTATCTGACTGTTAAAGGTTGTTATTCATTGACTGTTAAGGAAATGAATAAGAAGCTTGTTATAGGTTGAACAACTATTTTTCTATAAGAAGATATGAGAACGACTGAAAGGAGTTCGATATATCGCTCTATTCTTTTTCTTTATTTGAAAAATTAATTAAATATTTATTAATTAGTTATCTGTATTTTTTTATAATTTCTTCTTTAAGATTCAAGTTAAAAAAAGCCCTAAAAGATTGACTTTTTTGATAGTCCCAAGACAAGGTTTTGTCTAGCCTTATTTTATAAGACTTTTTAAGCTTCCTTCAAAATCAGTTGAAAACATTGAGTTATAAAAGAATGGACCTCAGCTCGAAACTTTACGAAGTATAGCGAGTAACAACGAAGCTATGCTGAAGTAAATGTTTGAGCAACCAACCGACTGTATGCAATAGCTACAGTAATGGAAGGAACAGAGGGCGGTCAGTAAATAGGCTTTAGGTGCTATGTCTGTGTGCGCTTATGTGTACCTAGAATCCGTACATTTTTGTTTTAAGGTTTTTGCTTTTTTCATTTTTAAAAACAAGTAGTTATAAAATGTCTAAGACAAGGTTTTGTCTACAGCCTTTAAATTTTCCTTTATAAATTCACTGTAATTTGAGTATCGAATTGCAGCGAAAGCCGTATAAAACCTAAGATCAATTAAGACCGAAATCTGTCTTACTTATCCACAGTTTTAAATTTAAAAACAAAACAAGTGTTTAGCTAGACAAATAAAGCAATTCAAGACAAAAATAGATCCACAAGACAAGTTATTGACATTATCTGTCTTGATGTAATATAATCTGTCTCAAGAGGGGAGAACAGTCTTCCATTACAACAATATGCAATGAGGATAATAAAACGTGCAAATAGGAAAAATAAGCACAGTGTTTAAAGTTTATGATGCAATGATGGGTAGCGGTAAGACTACTCAAATTATAGAAAACATTAGAACAGCAGAAAAAGACCAGAACTTTCTTTACATCACTCCATTACTTGATGAATGCCATCGTATTTCAGGTACAACATACGATCCTGAAGATGTATTAAAACGTCCTTTAATTACCACAGAAGACGATACAAGCGTTCATTACGCATATTTAGATGATGCTCCTTTGAAGGAAAGACGTTTCAAGCATCCAAGCTATAAGGGTGGAAATAAAGCTGAAAGCTTGCAATACCTGTTAAAGAACAAAGAAAACGTAGTCAGTACACATCAGCTTTTTATGAACCTAACACCAAATATGTTGGATGATGCGAAAGACTATGTACTGATTATTGACGAAACAATTCAAGTCTATGATGTATATACAGAGCATTCATCTACAGAGTTAGAAGCTCTTTTCCGTTTAGGTTGGATTCATGTTGATGATGATGCTGTCACTCTTCGTTTCAACCGTGAAAAGTATGGTGATAACGGTGGTGACCCGACGGGTACGAAATATGAAAACCTAGCAACAATGTGTGATCTCGGTCAGCTCTTGTATGTGGACCAGAAGCTGATTGTTTGGGAATTGAGTATCGACACACTGAGATCTTTTAAAGAAGTCTGGATTGCTACTTATATGTTTGAAGGCTCTCAAATGTCAGCGTATTTGAAATCGTATGGCGTTGAGTATGAACTGATCCGTTTTGGTAACAAGCCTTCTCAAATTAAGCATTTAGTCACTATTTCAGATAACAAGTTTATTAATGAGATTGGTACTAAAACTACAGCATTGAGTTCAAGCCAATTCAAATCAAATAAGAAAGCTTTATGTGAGCAGTTGTCAAAAAATCTTGATAACTATTTCCGTAACCATGTTAAAGCGAAAAAGTCAGATAGACTTTGGACTTCATTTAAAGAAGCACATTCAGCAATTGCTGGATCACGCTATAAAGAAGAATGGTTAGCCTTCAATACAAAGGCAACTAACGAATACAAAGACAAAACCAACTTAGCTTACTTGATGAACCTATATCCAAATCCAATGGTTGTTAAAGCTTCAGCTATGAAGGGATTCCCTGTTAAGGAAGATGTATTCGCTCTATCTGAGATGGTCCAATGGATATGGCGTTCTGCTATTCGTGAAGGTAACCCAATCAATATTTATGTACCAAGCTCAAGAATGCGTAGTTTATTACAGCGTTGGTTAAATGATGAATTTGAAAATTCTGCTGCTGAAGATATTGAAGTTACAGAAGAAGCCGAACAGTTAGAATTAGTTTAAATTGGCTTTGTTGCACAAAGATTTGAAATGCAAAGCGCCCCTAATTGAGCCAAATTTAAGGCGTAACTTGGGTAAGTGGTCGACCTAATTCCGTAAATCTGTTAAGGACTGCTACACGTGCATGGATCTCATTCACTTGGCTATCAAAACTCCTTGCACTGAGTTTATCTCCTAATAATTTGATGCAATGCATCTTAGTTTCAACCAACTTCGCCGATGATAGCCTGACCATTTTTTCCATAGTGTCCTGCCTAAACGTTTAACTGTTCGAAGTAATTCATTTCGCTCTAGCGAGCTACTCTTTGTATCTTTCCATGGTTTCGCATTTTTTCTAGGTGGAATCACCGCATGTGCTTGCCGATCTGCAATGACCTGACGGCATTGCTTGGTGTCATAAGCTCCATCGGTATAAACAGAGTCAATCTGCTCATCTTGTGGAATCTGATTAAGTAAATCACCAAGCACCTGTGAATCACTGACATTATTGGTTGTAAGCTGAACTGCTCGTATTTGTAGGGTTTTGGCATCTATACCAATATGTAGTTTACGCCATTGGCGACGATATTCAGCTCCATGTTTCTTGCGTTTCCATTCGCCCTCACCTAGAAACTTCATGCCTGTAGAGTCTACGAGTAGATGCAGCCCATCGCTACTTTTTTGGTAGCTGATTGCAATATCAATATGCTTTTGTCTTCTACAAAGCGTACTGTAATCTGGTGCGGTCCAATTTAATCCGCAAAGTTTAATCAGACTTTGCACAAAGCCAGTGACCATACGTAAAGATAGACGGAATAAGGATTTAATCATTAAGCAGCATTGGATAGCTGCGTCGGAGTAGGTTTGATTTCGCCCTTGTTTGCCTTTTGATGGAGCATACCATTGCGTAGCAGGATCAAACCAAATGGCAATATTTCCGCGACTCATGAGTGCTCGGTTATATGCGGGCCAATTGGTTGTGCGGTAGATTTTGTGTGTAGGCTTCTTCATTTGAAAATTATATCGCTGAAAAACCCTTTACAGATAGGTTTGTGCAACAAAGCCTTACGACGATCACACTCAGCTATGCATTCACCTTGCTGATTTTATTGCTACATACAACTTCGACCGCAGACTCAAAACACTCAGGGGCCTGACTCCCTACGAATTCATCTGCAAACAGTGGATAGATGAACCTGAACTTTTTAAGATTGATCCGATCCATCAAATGCCGGGACTACACAAAAGAAAAAAAAGGCTTTTAGTTTTTTAAATTTCCACTGTGGAAAATTAAAAATATTTTTTTAATTTTTAAAATTATGCTAATATAAATTTAATTTTTATATATTTAATCCATGACAATATACGTAATTGCCAATCAGAAAGGTGGCGTTGGAAAGACCACACTCTCAACCAATTTAGCTGTTGCTCTGAGCAAAAAAGGTCAGACTATTCTTGTAGATGGAGATGATCAACAATCCTCTATAAAATGGAGTAAACGTAGAACACAAGACTCGATTACAACCATTTCGCTCAAAGATAATTTAAAAGAAGAACTACAACAGTTAAAAAATAATAATAAATATATTGTATTGGATGTTGCAGGACGTGATTCAGCTGAGTTTCGTTCAGCATTATTAATAGCAGATGTTCTTATTATTCCAACGCAACCTAGTCAAACAGATATCGAAGTGCTGCCATTTGTGCTTAGATTGGTAAATGCTGCTAAGCAAGTAAATAAGAAATTAGAAACTTTTGTAGTCTTAAATAAAGCACCAACCAATACCAAATCTACAGAAATTGATGCTGCTTTAGAGTTGCTACAACAAGTCAAGTCTGTGAAAACACTAAATACCATTGTGCGTGATCGCAAACAATTTCGCGATGCAATGATCGAAGGAAAATCAGTATTAGAAATGGGTAGTAGTAAAGCAAAAGATGAATTAAATGAATTTTTGGTGGAGATCCTGTAATGGCGAAAAAACCACTCATTGTCGATTTTGATGATGCCTTTGAAATGGAACAAGCATTTATTAATGCAGCAGGAACAGGCAAAGTTGCATTGGTATCATCGACTGAAAATAATATTGTTGATCTACCTATAGAGCTTATTGACTTCTCAGAGCATCAACCTCGCATTATTACAGACAAAGTTTTACAAGATGTTGAAAAGCTTGCCAAAAGTATTGAAACGAATGGGCAAATTTATCCGATTGTTGTGATCAAAAAAGAAGAAACATATGAGCTTGTTGGTGGAGAAAAAAGGTTTCGAGCTGTTCGTGATGTATTAAAACATAAGACTATTCGTGCAATTATTCGAGATGATAAATCTACAGAAAAGACAGCTTTAATTTCATTGATTGACAATTTACATCGGTCAAATCTTAGTGATTTTGAATTAGTCAATGCTATACAAAAACACTGCGATGAGTTTGGTTATACTATACAAAATATAGAATTTATTACTCAAAAATATCAATTAGATCAATCTAAATACTTTAGATTAATGAGCTTTTATAAACTGCCAAACTATATAAAAGAAGATCTAAAAATCCACCCCAAAGCGATTTCAGGTGCAACCGCACAACAATTGTTAACTGAATTAAATAAACTGGTTTTAAAGTTTAACCATCAACTAGTTGAAGATACCACGTTAACCATATGGAAAAAGTACCTAAATGAATTTACAGAAACAAATCGTCCATCAAAAAAATTCATTTATCAAATAGAAAAAGCACTAACGGTACAAGAGACAGCTAAAAAACAAGATCAAAGCATCGAAAATGCCTCTCTAGTAAACAAAATGATCTTAAAAAATAAAAATGGTCTTAAATTTGGTTCGATTAAGATCGAGAAAAGTCTCAATGGGAAAACAGTCCTAAATATTCGCACCAGTTTAAATGCTGAATTTAATCAAGAAAAGATTGAAAAGTTAGAAGAATTTCTTGCCGGTTTAGATGACCACCCATAAAAATTATAAATTTCCACTGTGGAAATTTATAATTGAGTATCCAATATTTTTTTAAATATTGGGTACTGCTATTTATCATACATATTGAATTAAAAAGTGTTAAAGGGAAAAATGCTTACCAGAACGGTAACTGATCTTCTGATGGATCTAAAATTTCATCCATATCAGAATCAACAATATTTTTATCTTCATGATCTGCCTTTTTAGGCTTAACAGATTCTGTTGAGCCTAAGTTGTAAATTTAAAAATTAGCCATTTCAACAGTATTGAGTTTATACAGCCAGTATCAGCTGAGATGGTTACGATAGAAAAAAATTGGAAATGCAAAAAAAATCACTTGAAGTCCTGACCAAGTTAAGTGCAGTTTTGATATTAGATTTACCAGATTTTATTCGACATTTTATCTTGAATCTTAAAAACAAGCTGGATGCTTATATCAAAAGAATTCTTAACAAGGGTGAAAAATCCCATAAAGGTGTTGATGAATTTGAAATTCTAAAATGGTTAATCCATAAAATTTCTTTAGATTTGGAACAGGTTCCAAAGCACAAACATAAAGAGGTACATGCTGTTCTATTTACATGTTTTTTTACTCAATTGTCCGATACCTTAGGTTTGCCATTATCACGGTATATGAAGGTGGGAAAAAATCCGCAGCGTTGTGTTCAATTGAGTGCAAACACTTATAAAAAATACTTTGGCCTGAATAAAGACTTGAAGCTCAAGTTCGAACGAAACCTGAATATCAATTTTTACCCTGAAAAATTATGGTAGCTTTATGAGCCAAACTGATGAATTGTCAGCTGACAAGCAAATTAAACTATTGGAAGAATGGGTCAATCAACCCCTGAGTGTAAAAAAACAAATTTTGACTCAGCTCTTGGCGCAAGATCAGCAGGCACAGGAACTGTATGCTGCTGCTCACAAAATACATGTGGTGATTAAAAATAATCGGATAGTGACACAACAGAAATTATTAGCAGGGTTAACGCAATGGGCTAAAAGTGCATCTATAGGAGAACTAAGCGACCAACAAAAAGCAGTATTCATCTATTCCTATCTTTGTACTGCAGCCTTGTGTGAAATACTGAAGGAAATCATCTTGTTAGAGCCTCAGATTACAAGGGATGAAAAGGATGAAAAGGATGAAAAGGATGAAAAGGATGAAAAGGATGAAAAGGATGAAAAGGATGAAAAGGATGAAAAGGATGAAAAGGATGAAAAGGATGAAAAGGATGAAAAGGATGAAAAGGATGAAAAACAGGTTATTCTAAATAATTGTAAAAACAACAATAAAATCAACACAGTATCTTATAATTTAAAACTTCTTTTGCAAAAGCAGTTATCGAATACTGAGAAAAATAAACTGTTGTATAAAAAAGTTACACGCAAACTCCAAGCTATGGATGAATTTGATGCCAACGAGTTAAAAATTCTTTTAGAGCGTAAAACAATAAAAAATGATTTTGAACAGCTTAATCTTGGCCGTTATATTCAACAATTTATTATTGTTTTCAACGAGATTGCCAATAGTAGATTAAATTCAACAGTAATTAATGTTCAGGCTTTAATTAACGATATTAAAAAGGGCATGACCTATAAATCTGATTCAGGCACATCATCGTTGGATGTAGAGAATGAGGATACTGGACAGGATACAGAGGCCAATCTTGTCGATCCTGAACAGGATGAGATCGCCAAGCGGGTGAAGGGGAGTTTCTCTGATGACAAACAGAAACAGCTCGAAAAGCAAGCTAAGAGAATTCAGCGACGTGACTTAGCCTGTAAAACTAATCCGCTTTATCTGAAACCCAGTTTATTAACTGAGGTATATCAGCGATTGCAGAAGTGTTATCAAGAAAATAAGAGAAATGATGCATATCAATCGGCTTTAGCTGTGTGTGGTCTGATGTGTCTCTTGACCGGTCTGAGTCCAACGGTCTTTCAAAAGATCAAGTATTTGATTGATATTGGTAGAATTAAAAAAAAATCAGTCAAAAAAGTCATCCATTATTATTGGGTGATCGATCCTAAGTTGAATGCCAATCATTCCGGTGCCATGCAAGATAAAGCACAGCGTTATAATCGGGCCTTAACCCTGGAATGGCGCATGCCAGCACCCTGGATCACCAGTTTAGAGGCTTTAGAGGAACCTGAATTTTGTGTGATTGAGTACAATAATTTTTTGCGGGAAATTTTTAAAGAGCATGCAATTGGCGAAATCACCTGTGGTATGTTAGAGCGGCAAATCTATTTTTATATGGATATGGAGACGGATGATAACCTGGTCGCACACTTGCTGGCCAACAGAGATAGCCGTCATATCGTGCAATGGAACTATGAAGGGCGTCAGATCGATCAAATCGACCAGCATTTTCAAGGCTATATTAATGTTCTATTAGACCGTAGAAAAGGTGAACCATGGATTGAGGATGAACACCCTGGTCATATTTTTCATCGTGAGGAACGTATCGGCAGTCAGCGATGCTGGACTGTAGAGGCCGCGAGTAAATTTTTTAATCAGCTTTATCATTTTGTCAAAAACACATTAGCCAATACTCAAGCGAATCTGATCGAGAAGCTGAATGCTTACAGCATTTGGATGTGGCATCTTTCCTTAATCTGCCTGACGGTGCGTCCAATAGTCGGCATGCCGGGGTTACTGAAACATTATGATCCTAAGGCACAACTGCTTTACGTGCATGATAAAAAAACTGATTCACGAAAAGTAGGACGTCCTGTTCCTGTTACAGGCTACTGGCAGGATCATTTCAATGCATATCGAAAATATCTGACGAAAACCATCGAATCACTCGGGATAAAAAGTTTGCAAGCGCAATTGGAAAACGATGGTTTTATGCTCTATGTCATCTCACATCCTCGGATCAAGTCCCAAAAAGGTCAGGTGAATCTTGCTGAAGTCGTGGAGCATTTGGAGTTACAGCCCATGTCTGCTGATTTTGTCACGAATTACCTTAAAGAGACTGTACAGATTTATAAAAACTGGCCAAGGCATTTCACTAAAAATCATCTCGCCCTGAGTGGTGACATTCACAATACGCTATATACCCATGATAAGCAGAGCATGGGATTCAGTCACATTTCTGGATTAAGCCCTTATCTCTACAAACACGACATTCAGCAACAAGTTAAAAGCTTGCTCAACAAACTAGAAATCGCAAAGCTTGAAGTGCTTTAAAGGACCATCTTGTGCTTGATACATCACTTGTTACGCAATTAGAAAATGCCATTAAAAGAGAAATCGGTGACATTTTTAAGGAAATTTCTCAGCTGATCACTGCTACATACACAGATGTAAATTCTGACCTTGCTCAAATTGATTTTAAGTGGCTTGATCAGCAAATTCTGGACAAGTTTACTCTCTATAGAGCAGTTTTAGAGCAGCTCTGCCAAATATCCAAATTTAAGGGCAATGCTGCAGATTACCTTCAATTCTGTTTTAAACAAGTGAAACGGATTTGTAACGAGAAAAACCAGCAGTGGCAAAAGGATTACCCTTCCTATGCCGAGAGCTATGAGATTAAGTTGCCCGATTGGATAGTCTACACACCTAAACGTCTAGACAACGTTTTTTCAGGACGAAAGTTACAGCAGGGTACTATGCTCGTCGAGGTAAAAGAAAAACTGTATGTGAATTGGGCGGATTATCTCAAACAACAAACTCAAGGTATCTTCTTATACTCTACGGCTAAAGAGCAACAAAAATTAGTGAATACCTTGTTTGAATGTCTGTGTATTTCATTAATTTTTGATCAGGGATGCATGCAACCTGAACGACTGATAGCCATTCATGATGCGATTTTTCATATGAACCTGGATAGTGGCTTGCTTCCGATCTATTCAGGTGACGAAAAGGTTCAAAAAGCTTATGTCTTTTCATACACGTTGCCCTCGACAAAGTATGGCAACATCTATCGTCAGGATGGCGAAGAAGAGACGGAGTTATGGCAAACTCAGCATATCTATTTCAATGCCTTTGTGATGCTATGTTATCGACGGATTCAGGAGCTAATCAATAGATCGCAAGGGCATCAATTACAAAGCACTTCGCCATTGCTGTGCTGGGAAAAAGAACAGAGTGAAATTGAAACGGGGAATCAGCCTGAAGCCTTACTGCTAGAAAAACTTAAAATCCATTTAAACATTGTACTGAATATGGCGGAGGAGGGGGACTCTAGAAAAGCACGTGAGGATCAGCAGCCATTTACACAGCTTAATCACGTGAAGCTATTTTTAAAAGGCTTGGAAAAGACCGGTTTTGCCATTTTTAAGCATATGGATTATGTCTTGTGGCAAGAGATTCCTAATCTGGATGTTTTAAGTACCAGTGTACTGAACAATCAGATCATCACTTCGCCTTTAATCTATGAGCAGTATACACAGCTCTATGATCAACCCGATTGCTGGAAAACTATTCAAGCTAGAATCAAAAATCTTGAAAAAAAGCCTCAAGTCTTAGACTTGGAGATGCCTACAGTTACAGTCAAAACATTTCATGATCGACGAACCGGTCAACGTCATGAGCTGAAATCCTGGCTTTTATCTTTTCATCAGGATATCAAACCCAAACAGCTTGCGGATCAACTCCAAGAAAGCATCCAAAAATCTGAGGACTATAAATCTGCGTATGAGGCTGGAAATGGCGAGTACCTAGATTATGTAGTGGCTATTGCACATTTACGCGTGTGTCAGTGGTTAGAAAACGAATTTGCTTATCATGGGAAAGCAGCGATTAAAGTCTCAACAATCAAGCGTTACTATAGTAGTTTTGTGCTTGACCTACTTTGTTATGTTCTAGAACAGCAGATCAATCTAGATACAGCCACTGAAGAGCAGTTTGAGGAAATGTATCGCACGATTGTTGAAGAAAAACTGCTGAATGATCAGAAAAATCATAAAACGACCGCACAAACCAACAACAATAAAAAATACAATACCTCGGGTTATGCCTTTGATCGGCTGAAAGCCTTTCACCAATACTTAGTCAAGAATCATCGTGCACCGATTGTGCAATATTTATATGAACGTCAAAGTGACGGTTTATTTTTAAAAACCAGACTCATTAGTCCGCAGATGTTTCAATTGATGATACGGATTCTTAGAGAATACCCAGAAGCTTTGGGTCTGACTGAGCAGGATGCAACCTGTCTAGAATGGGTCTATACATTGGCATTTAGACTGGGCTTGCGTATTGATGAAGCTGCCGGGATCTGTATCGATGATTTTGTATCTCCGCAGTTACGAAAACATCCTGACAATCGACAGCTCTATTATGTGTTTGAATCCGCTTTAGATCAGCAGAAAGACGATCGATCTCACCATAAAATGAGAAAAACAATGGGTGATATTGATGATCTCACCCTTAGGATTCGTCTAAATTCTGAGCGTGATCTGAAAAGTGATAATGCCACGCGTCAGTTTGATTTAGCTTATTTTTTAGCACCGGACGAGTTCACAGGATTTTGTCGCTTTTATCAAAACCAGTTACCTGGCTCTAAAGCGACTGCAGCAGTCTGCAATAGAAAAATCAAACAGCTCTTTATGCTGGGTGAACAACCTTTATCCAGTACAAATTTATCAAAAATTACCCAGTTGCTGTTTAATACTGTATTAGGGACAAACGATCATCAATATACCTTTCACGCTTTCAGGCATAGTACCGCTTCACATTTGGCTATCCTTTTAAAAGGCAGCATAGCACTGGTACGTTGTTTTACTGACTATGATTCCGAGTTTGGGCGTAAGCTTAAAAAGCACATTTTACCCAATATGAAGGATGCTTCATCGCGTAGTGCCCAAGCCTGGTCTCGACTTGCGCATCTGATGGGGCATGAAGACATTCGGATCACTGCAAGACATTATCTGCATCATCTGAATATCCTGATTGCTGACATGTTTTATCAAGCAAACCGTGAATATTCACCTCAATTGATCAAGGCATTATTAGGCGATAGTCAGTTGATGCATCGCGATTTCAAGGTTAAATTTCAGTCGAATGAAACAGATATTTTAAAATTGATGAAGAAGATTCATTCACACACAGAAAATAATTCTCAAACTGCTGCATTAAAGAGCAAGAAAAAGCAGAAGCAGCCTCAACAACAGGACGTATTTTTATACCGTGAAACGTTTCTAGACGAATACCGGAAGTGGCGGGAAAAAAAAGAAAAAGCAACGATCGATCCTGAAGTATTGAAATTCATTCAATCGATCAGCCAGCCGTTTTCTCTCTATACAAGTCACGTCAAAAATGATGCTAATCATGAGGATCTTATCGGTTTTACTTGGAAGAAAATGGTGACATGGTCTAATCACTATGAGATTGAGAAACCTTTTAACTTAAATAAAAATGTAACCCAGAATGATCTTAAACATTTTTTTTATTGTTTAGAAAATAAAATTTCACTTGAAAAAGATCGTCCTATTTTGAATTTTAAGGCATCATCTGAAAATGACTTGATTGACTATCAAAGATTCTTAGATTTTATTAATAAAATTTATTCAAAAGATTCAGATAATTTTTTAAAATATTCAGATAATTTTGAATGGGATGAATATAATACGGGTGAATTTAATAATGTAAAAAAGGGCGAGGTGAAAATAAAAAAATATAAAATATGGAATAAAAAAGATAATAATTTTATTCAAAAGATGCTGTTGCAAAGCGTCTTTTACAAGATGAAAGAGTGCCTAGAGGTTCTATCAGAGGTTGACGATATCAACGGAAATTCATCAAAAAAAACACATTGAAATCAGATGGATATTTTTGTTGATTTTACAGCTTAGTTTTTTTTAGCATATTTTTGCAGAAAAGTGAGTTTTTATCGCTCAAAAACTGGGTAATTAAGGGTGAAAATCCAACCCCGGGTTTTAGGCTTTTTGAGTGTTTTTTAGCCTAAAAAACAGCATTGTTGAGACGCAAGACAATAATCACGCTACGTTAAAATTAATTGAAATATTATTGATATAAATAATACCTTTTGTTGTTAATAAAATAATAAATTAAAAGCGATTTAATATGAAATTGAGTGTTGTTTTAAATTAATTGGAGAATCAGTTTTAAATAATGTAACCCTCTATTTTGGGTTGATTTTTTTGGTTTTTTAACCAAATAAAAAGTACGTTTTTTCATATTATGTTGATAATTTTTAATCAATTTTATACATTGCTGAAGATAGAAACTGTATTTAAGTTGAATTAATCTGTTTTGATGAGTTAATGCTCATAAATGAAAATTCCTTATTCTAGCCTTTAGTTAAAACTGCTAATCATAAATATTCTAAAAATAGCCTAAGCTTAATAAGTGGTTCAAAAGGGGCCCAGGCCTTTGCTTTGTCAAAATCTGATTTGCCAAGCAAAGGCCTGGGAATCCGCGAATTTGATTTTTTGTTTTAATAATGCTCAATATTTTAATTTATTGAGGTCCTTTCATAGAATTAATGATTAAAAAAAGTCTAATTTGGTTTGACCAAAGAAAAAGATACAAATATGATAATTACATTACAGTAAAATCTGTAATCAGGCGTGGAAACCTGAAAATTACTACAGAAGCATTAAAACTGCTTTAAGCGGTTTTTTTGTGCTTATTATGCTTAGCTTGCCATTATGGTAGGCCAGGCAGGGCAGTCGATGACTGGCCGTCTTCTGTAGTGCGGTATTTCCACCCCTGTTTGGTCTACCTCCATCTCGTGGAAAAAGATGGTTGTAGATAGTAAAATCTAAACTACAGGTACTCAGCATGAAGATTTCATTATCTCAAATCCCCATTTCTCTTACGTTTCTTTTGTTAGCGCTGACCGGATATTGACGGTCATTTAATTCATCGCTTTAACCAAATTGAACGATATGCACTTTCAAATTTCGTATTTGAGCGAATATAGAGAAGTGCTGCCTGGAGAAAACAAAAAATGGGCCAAACTCGATTACTGACGAATATCATTCAGCGTAAAGTCATGTTGCCAGAAGAAATGTCACCATCAATGCAACGAGACAATTTTGAAGTTGCACTGACTGATTTTGAAAAGCATGCCATCATCAAATGTTTATTTAAAGCGGATAACCAGCGTTCTACTGAATGTTGGAGTGTGCGGGAAATTGCAAACTTTATTGGGAATTGCACAGAAGATCAAAATATCAATTTGTGTATCTTGTATTGGAAAGATATACACGGCAACATCTATATTATCGATGGGGCGCATCGTCTTTCGAGTATTTATGCGTGGGTCAAGAGATATTTTGCAGATGAACAAGCCACTCAAGCGCCTAATTTTAGCGATCAACAAAAAGAAGATATTCGTGACCTGCGAAATCATTTAGGGGATCTGGCTGACTTCCAAAAAATTTGTATTGATCCTAAATTTGCAGAACAAAAATCTAAATTAGACGATATTAAAATCAGTTTCCGGCAAGTGCTTGGTACTCCAGAAGATGCACGACGCGTATTCCAATCGATTAACTCAGATACTAAACGCCTGGATAAATATGAGGAATATCATCTAAGAAGTCGGGGAAGTGATGCATATTATGCGATCTATGCTTGTTGTTATATCAATGACAATAAATCCAATTTAGAAGAGCTTCAATATACACGTTTAAATGCGCTCATCGAGTTGGGGGAGAGGATCCATCAGCTGCTTTTCTCTACCATCTTATTAGATACTGAAATGAGTCATGGCAAAAAAATTGGCTTGGTCAATGAGCTCATGAATATCATCGCGGGTGATCGGATTCATAATATCATGAGCCTGAATCAGGGTGAACGCGTTGAAAAGATCATGTCACATCTGTTTACGGCCCTTTGCAGAATGGCCACTCCTGTAAAAAATACTGGGGTTCCGAGTTTGGGCTTACATCCGTTCTTATATTTTTATAAGGACCAGCGTTTTCAAATTACTTCCTTTCTAGCATGGTTTTCAATTGTGTTTGAAATTCATGAAAGTCGCATGCAGATTCATCATCGAACGATTAGTTTCAAGGACTTCACCCGGGTACGCCGTAGTATTGAGTTCTTGATCGCCAATTTCCCCGTGGCGACCACCGAAACGGTCGGCAAGTTCGGCAGTGGTATCAAGGGCTATGATCGGCTACAAATTGTCTATAAAGCCTTTATTTGCTTAAGTTTGGAAATGGAGGTTGATTTTGATGATGAGGAATGCCTGAATACATTTATTCTGTCCATGTCTAAGGCCTTCAAATACATAAACTTTAATGAGTTTTATGTTGAAAGATTTTTGGGGAATTATGATGATACGGTCGTGAAGCATGTGGTGGGATATGTGGAGTCGATTAGTCCAATCTCGCGCTCAAAGCCCAAATCCTTTTCAGCATTAACCAAAAGTTTACTTAAGCACAATTTTCTGGTGGGTAATCATAACTTTTGCCTCATTTGTGATGGATTAATCTATCTTGATTCTACTGAATCGGATCATAAAATTGCCAAAGCCGTTGGTGGGCAAGGGGTGCTAGAGAATGGTCTGCTGGTTCATCCAATCTGTAATAGAATGAAATCAGATCTCAGCTTAGAAGAGATCAGAGCGGATTTGTTTGGTGAGTTATTGTATTAATCAGCAGGGCTATGTTTTTGTGTTCTCAAGTGTGTTAATTAATGATAAATCACATGATTTAACTTTTGATCTATTTTGCCAATGTGGTTTTTTTAATTCAGTAGACCTCTTGCGAAAGTATAGTTTTATCTAATTTTTGAATTGGCTAAAGCCTCATAAAATATAGCTTTTGGCTGCTTAAAATTTGACTAACGCAAGAAGTCTAATGCAGAATCATAGTTAGAAGCTAGCTGTAGTTTCTGAATGATCGTCAAGATCCTTAGTTTTGCCCATAGATTCCCTCTATGGGTATTTTTTTGATCAAAAATCATGTGTAGATGCCCTAGAATAAACCTTTTAGCATTTCATAAGCAATCAAGATTAAGCCTGACACCATCAGCACCACAAAAATGAGTTCCACTCTAGTTAACATAGTAATTCCATTTACTTTTCACCCAATTTATGTGGCAAATAAGTCGTAGTAGCAATGACATAACATGACATAGAAAATAATCAAAAAGACAGAATTTGGATTTTTATATTCAAGGTGAATTATTAAGATAATTGTGAAAACTTCATAGGAACTTCTTTTTTCTCAATGAAAATGTTATATCCTTAGAGTCTGCATGATCCATTTGAAGCGAGAATTTTATGAAAAAAGTTATTGGTATGAGAAATAGCCGTACTGAAGCCTTTAAAATCGTAAAAGCTTCATTTGCCGTAGATAATTTGGTTGTAGATAATAAAGGCTTACAAGCAATTAATGACTATGTGACGGGTTCTAAGACATTTGAACAAGCCAGAAATACACTCGTTGAAATGTACCGTGTACGATAAAAATGTTTTTTGATGATGCACTACATTATTATCTGACGGAAGAAGATTTTTATGATGATCCATTCTGTGATGAAAATGGTGTTTTGATCAACAATCTTGGTATTTCTAATACCAAAGACCTGAATGAGGCAGAGAAAGCGCTAAGTGCCTTACAAAATACAAGGTTACAGGAAAATATCTCTGTTTTTCTAGGCAATTTTGATTTACAGCACTTACAAAATATACATCATCAATTATTTATGGATGTCTACCCATGGGCTGGCCAATTAAGACGCGTGAATACCTATAAAGGTGAATGTATCTTTCTCCGTTACAATAGCATAGCTCCTTTATCAGATCTGCTGTTTTCATGCCTCAATAATAACTTTAACCATTTGATTAATAATAAAGAAAATATAGATTTGGTCTGTAGTTTTTTAGCCAGATTTTTTGTTGTTTTAAATTATATTCATCCATTTAGAGAAGGTAATGGTCGCTCACAACGTTTCATGCTAGGCCAGATACTATTTAAGTTAGGTTATACGATCGATTGGACCACTGTGAGTTCAGATGCTATGAATCAAGCAGTGATCGCAGGATGGAAAGAAGGTAACTTTAAGCTCACTGAAAAAATGATTAAACTTAATATTCAAAGATTAGAAGTAAGTTGAACACCTAACCAATATCGTACTCAGCATCAATTTTGGTGTTTCTTCAGGCCTACTGCTGACACTTCAAATGATTCCATGATAAAAATCAAACATCATTGTAAAGCCTCTAAAAGACGATTGCTCCAACAATAAAACACAACACCCCAAAAGCGATCCAGAGCCAGACAGTTGATCTGGATGTCTGCATACCTGGGTTATTCAATGGCGGTGGTTGCTCAGAGGCGTTCTGTGGAGTATTCGGCCTGTTTGTATGAGGATGATGCTTGGAATAAGAAAGTCCTGTTCCGGGAATGCCCACGCTGGTTCGGGTGCCTTTTTTACCAATATTTAAAGAAGCACCGGGTTTGCCAATGCTGGCACTGCTGATGCCTTTATGGGTCAGATTAATTTTAAAACCCGGGAATAATTTAATACTTTTACGAAATCTAAAACCCATATTGCTCTCATTCTAAAACTTAGCTCAATTCACGCGCTATACCAGGATCCATGATCTGCTAGAGATCGTACTTTGACGGCTATCATCAGGATACTAGTATATTTTTTATCTGGTGATTGCAATACTACCTTTAAATACCGTCAAAAATGTTTACTGTATATTTGCTGTAGGGTAATCTTAAAGCTGCTATTTATTGACTGATTGGTATATGACGACAGATAAGCATGAAGTGCTTCTCAGAATGAGAGCCATTGAACTCCTTGCATACTGGGAAGGTCGTTTGGTTACCAATCGTTTGATGAGCTGGTTTGGACTGAGTCGACAGCAGGCTTCTGCGGATATCAAGCGCTATAATACGCTGTATAACCCCGATGCCTTGATTCATGATCCCTCAGTCAAGGGTTATGTGCCTAAAGCCAGCTTCCAGCCTGTACTGACTACAGCGCATATCAATGAATATCTCAACATGCTGTCAGGTTTGGTTAGTGAATCGCATGCGCTGATTGCGATGCCAGAACCGAATCTTGCAGCAGTTCAATTACCCGATCGCAGTGTGCGTCCTGAAGTCATCAGGGAAGTATTGCGTGCCTGTCGAACACAAAGCTGTCTCAAAATTATTTATGCCTCCATGCAGAATCCGCAGTGGCATGAACGCATCATTTCCCCACATACCCTGGTGTATACCGGTTTTCGCTGGCATGTCCGTGCCTATTGCCATCAGAGCAAGCAGTTTAAGGACTTTTTACTCTCCAGAATTGATCGCACACCTGTTGTGGTGGCGATTGAGTCAGTAGACCCTGCTCAGGATCAGCAATGGCATGAAGAAATTGTACTGACGCTGATCCCTAATCCAAAATTGAATGAAGCTCAAAAAGCGCTGGTCGAAAAAGACTTCGGCATGCCTGATGGCAGATTACAGATTCCGGTCAAAAAAGCCCTGGCTCACTATACCTTGCAGCGATATCAGGCTGCGATCACGCTGGCTGAAGCAGATGATGCCTTGAAATATCCCTTGGTACTACAACGTTCAGATATCGAAAAACTGTCGTCTTATCTGTTTGATCAGGCCTCATAGGAGATTGGCCATGTTAGAACAATTTCATTATGACAGTGACCTGATTGGTGGTTCACTGATGGTGCGTGAAAGTCGGTTAATCGCGGATCTGTTATTGCGTGAGGCGACTCCAGAACAATGGCATCAGGCGATTCAGGTGGACAATATTCTGCAAAAAAGAACGCCTGCTTCAGCTCAACGCAATGCCACCGCTATTCGTAAGCGTCTGGAGCGCTTGGAGCCTGATTTCTGGAAAGCACTACGTGATGGGGATGATGAGCTGGCGACCCAGGTGGCTTTTTGTGGCGCATTGGAACGCAACCTGTTGCTGCTTGAGTTTATGGAAACAGTGATGAGAGAGGCCTATATCTCCCAGGCTCAATACCTGGACGGCACTGTTGCAAATAGTCGGTGGTGATAAACTTATCATCCCCTTTTGCTGATGGAGCTGCACATGAACCCATTCAAAGGCCGGCATTTTCAGCGTGACATCATTCTGTGGGCCGTACGCTGGTACTGCAAATACGGCATCAGTTACCGTGAGCTGCAGGAGATGCTGGCTGAACGCGGAGTGAATGTCGATCACTCCACGATTTACCGCTGGGTTCAGCGTTATGCGCCTGAAATGGAAAAACGGCTGCGCTGGTACTGGCGTAACCCTTCCGATCTTTGCCCGTGGCACATGGATGAAACCTACGTGAAGGTCAATGGCCGCTGGGCGTATCTGTACCGGGCCGTCGACAGCCGGGGCCGCACTGTCGATTTTTATCTCTCCTCCCGTCGTAACAGCAAAGCTGC
>NZ_VOZF01000036.1:0-6273 GCF_013419905.1 Acinetobacter sp. YH12046 | reverse complement strand
TGCCATTTTACTCAATCTCTTGAGTAAATTGGTGGGGACGGAGAGACTCGAACTCTCACACCTCGCGGCGCTGGAACCTAAATCCAGTGCGTCTACCAATTTCGCCACGTCCCCGATGGCTGTGTATACTATAGGGATCAATTTCACCTGACAAGCTCTTTTTAAGAAAAAACCACTCGTTTGATTAAATAAAAAACAATATACAATTTATTGTATTTTTCTCATGCAATTTCAGTAAGTAAGGCCTGTTTTACGGCCTTGAAATCAGACAATCTATCTCGTGAATGCTTTCGAAGCATGTTTTGTATCGGGCTTTGCAAAGCTTGGAATTGTGTAGGTAGCTCAGGTTTAAAACGCTGACAGTGCAATAAGGCCCAATCCTGATAATCTGTCGCTTCTAGGCGCTGCCCTGTAAGCCATTCATAAAAAATGATACCCAGCGCATAAACTTCACTCTGTAGCGACTTGGCTTGCCCTTGAAATAGTTCAGGTGCCATATAACGTGGTGTAGCGTTCATTGCTTGGTTTAAAGAATTGATTGGCTGAACTTGCTCAAAATCGATCAAACAGACCCATTTCTGATAAATAACAAAATGCTCTCGTTTGAGATCAGCATACAGATACCCGAGTTCTTGTAAGCTTATCAACGGTTCTAATGCTCGTAGCATATGCTGACGAATTTCTTGAATCGAGAACAGCTTAGGACATATATCAAAATGTGCTGGCGCATTAGGTAAGATCAAAGCCTGATTGAAAAATTCATTCCTAATCTGAAATGGCTTTCGAATAATTTGATGCGGAAGCATGAAAGTCCGCCCTTCTTGCTCACCATAAGCTTCATAAAAGTCCAGCTCATGACTTAAGCCAGTTTGGGCATACCGAGAAATAGCCGTTGAATCAAGATTCTGGGTTTTTAACCAAAGTGCTGACGCGGTCTCCGGATTAACTTCTAGATAATAAAGACGGCGACCAAAACCCAGACTTCGGGCTTTGGTCTTAAGCTGGAAATCAAGCTGATGCAGTTTGGCAGGGTTAAGTAACAATATATTCTTGCTTGGTATCTGGTGCATGCTGGTAATTTAGCAGTTCCAGACAATGCTGAATAGTTTTACCTACCCGCTCCTGAGTTTCGATCAGGGAGATTTTTGGCCAGGTCGCCCGCTCACCTTCACGTTGCAGCACCTTGAACAAATGCGGACGAGGATTTTGCAGCATATAGCTGTAATGACGCAGGCTATATTTACCGACGATATTCACATCACCATAATAACGTTGATCCACTACGCCATAACCATGATCCAGCAAACGGCGGATTGGCGGCAAACTGCCCGCATGCTCACGGGCAAAATCCATAATCCCTTTGGTAAATACCACACTCTGACGGCGTACAATGCGTTTCGGCCAGCTTAAAGTTCCTTTACGGAAGCGTGAAATATCATCCTGCATAAAAGGCACAATGTGCGGATTGGCCTGACTGGCAATGGTGTAATTGATATTGTACAGCCGCGCCATTTTCTCCTGCGGGAAATCACTACGGACACTGCCATCTACCCAGCGTGTTGCGCCCATATAAGGCGTATATTGCCCATCATGACGTTTACTGGTGAGACGTACCGGCGGGAACAGAATCGGCACGGCACAAGATGCCAGCACCGCACTCCAGACCAGTACATCTGGAGAGGTATAGGCATTCATGATCCGGGCATCCTGCGCGGCATCATAAGGCGCAACCGCAATATTGATATGCAGACCCGAAGTTTTTAATGCTTCTTCAAAGGTCATATCGCCCAAGTTTTCGATCAGGAATTTTTTCAGGTATTTGACATCCGCCAGACCACCATTACCCTTCATTAATTCACTCATGGTACGGAAATGAAAAGCTTCATGGAAAAAGTTATGGCCTTTTAAAATATCTACATACTGCGCAGGTTTGGAAACGCCCAACATTGCGGTCATAATTGCACCAGCACTGGAACCCGACATCACTCGAGGTAACAAATCCTGTTCCATTAGCGCCTTACATACACCGGTATGAAATAAACCGAGTGTGGCACCGCCCGAGAACATTAAGGCTGGCTGACCATAAGCACGTTGGCAGTGCTCAAAATATTCAATTTTCTCTTCAAGAGTCAGACAGGTACATTGTGCAGAAGCAATATAAGCCAGGCCCAGACTGACTTCTTCTACATAATCCTCAATAATTTTTTTAGTACCGACATAAGTGACGGTAAACAATAAAGGATGGGCGATATTGGCAATATCGTAACTCAGTCCTTCACGCAGGATATACATCAGGTCACGAGTACGTTTCTGCTGACGGTAACGTCTTAATTTCCCCAGTCGATGCGCAATCACCTCGGCATCAAAATACGGTGAACTATTATCCAGCTTCCATTCTTGTGCCCCAGATTCTTCATCGATCTTTAAGGCAATATATTTCCATTCTTCGTAAGTTTCAGCCTGTTGCAATTGCTGCTTCAGCTTTTTGATACGATAGGCCTGATGTGGATTGATATCCTGAGTAAAATCTTTAAACAGCATCTGCCCTCTTCCCTATATTGTAATTTTCAGACATCCTGCAGCCATGAACAAAAAACAGGCATCTATTTTCTTTGTACTACAATAACGAAAATTCACCACTTTAAGCAAATTATCACACTTTCCAGACTTTGACTGTGAATTTTACAGTGATAGTATTCTAGCCATAATTGTAAAAGTACTGCTCAAATCATGGCGAAAATTGATTTACCTGACAATATCTTAAATGCTCTTTCCACTGTTCTTCTCCAGCTCCAGCAAAGTCTGCCTGAATTAAAACAAAGTCCTGATTTTTCTGCTTATGCCTATAAATGGCAGGCTGGAGAACTCAAACCCATTCACCAGCTCAAACAGATTGAACTGGCAGATTTAAAAGGTATTGAGCGACAAAAAGAAAAAGTCATTCAGAATACTTTGCAGTTTCTAAAAGGATTACCCGCCAATGATGTCTTACTGACTGGCTCTCGCGGTACAGGCAAATCTTCGATTGTGCGTGCCTTGTTGACTGAATATGCAGATCAGGGCTTACGTCTGATCGAAATTGAACGCGATGATTTGTCAGATCTTCCACAAATTCAGCAACTGATCGCCGGTCGTCCGGAAAAGTTTATTGTCTATTGTGATGACTTGGCCTTCAATGCGGAAGATGAAAACTATCGCAGTCTGAAAAGTGTGCTAGATGGTTCATTACAGTCCGGTTCAAGTAATTTTGTGATCTATGCGACCAGTAACCGTCGTCATCTATTGCCGGAATTTATGCATGAAAATACCCCGGTAACCAAAGTGGATGTACCCCAATATACCGAGTTGCATCCACAAGAAGCCATTGAAGAAAAAATTTCCCTGTCGGATCGTTTTGGTTTATGGCTGTCGTTTTACCCAATGGATCAAAACCTGTATCTGGAAATTGTCGAGCATTATCTGAAAAAGGCAGATATGCAAATGACAGCTGAAGCCCGTGCTGAAGCATTACGCTGGTGCCAGGCACGAGGACAACGCTCAGGTCGTGCAGCCTATCAGTTCTCTAAACACTGGATTGGTTCGCAGCAGTTGAATTCTCTGTAAATTCTTCCCCAAATAAAAAAGCTCCTTGATGGAGCTTTTTTTATAAGGTTAGTTCTTATTTTTTATTGTCAATAATCGTTGACCACAGCAGGTCATCCAGCTCACTGCCATTGAAATAGACAGTCGCTTTTAAGGATTCAGGCTGATTCTGTTTGACCTCAATCACCTGATCATAACTGTCAGTAATTTCAAGCACACCCTCTTTCGGCAGATGCTTATAATTATTTAACACCGTTTCGTCCATCTTGAATGGTGTAGTCGTATTAAAATCAAAACTATAACGATAATCCGCCAGATTGGGTTGACCAATAATGCTGCCGCTGCTGGTTAAGGTACGGATACCATTACTGCCACTACCATAGTCATCTACAAGGCTATAGTTATAATTACGTACCAGTAAGTATTCCTTGCTCAGCTCATCATACTCAGCGCCAGATTTACCCGCATTCTTGTCTTCCGCTACACGCTGAAATTCCAGACGGTCAATTTTATAGCTTTCCAATGCACCTAGATTGTTTTTGCTTTTGGTATGAACAATCGTACCTGAAATCAGATAGTCATCTTTTAGATTAAAATTAACATTGGAACCATAACGTACATTGCTAAAGGTCAAGGTCGTAGTATCACCATTGACTGTCTGGGTAATGGTTGAATCTTTGCGATAGGTTTTATCCAGAACAATACAGTTATTTTTATCTGTTTTTAATTTAAAGGTTTTCACCGCACCATTGGTATTCACCTCCGAACAGATCAGATTTGGATACTTGATGCTATTCACACCCAGATTATAAATCTTGATAATACGGCCCGTGCGTCCATAAGGATAATCTGCAAACACCTCACCAATCATATGACCTAACGCAACGTTATAGTCCGTATCATTGCTGGTGCTATTGTTAATTTTATCGCGGATTTTCTCGATGATATCGCGATCCTCAAAAGGAATAAATTCTTCTGAAAGTTCAGGAGAAATACTCTCCTCTGGAACATTTGGTGGTGTAGTCACTGTAGGATTGTCTGAGCTACCTCCACCACCACCACATGCGGTAAGCAAGCTTGAAACCAAAACCAGCCCAAAGAATGACATCTGCTTTTTCATAAAATTTTATTCCCTAGAATTTCTTTGCATTTTTATTCAATGAGAATGAAAGATGGGCGTATTAAAATCACACAATACAAACCCAATAACTGTCGATGATATTTTTTCTGGACAGTATTTCTTACACTCTGATCGTGCTTTATCTTTTAAATGGTTGGGCTTAAAGAAGAATTTAGGTTGCTTCTAGACAATTAAACTTTGAATAAAACCTAAAAAAATAAGAATAAAAGGAAATTAATTACTTCTATTTATTGTGGGAAAAACTTGGCAGCTCATGGCTGAATATTCTCAGACACCTCCTTAAAAATATTAAAAGTCAAAAACATTTAAACAGACTTTTTCCAGCGCTTGTACTCAAACATATTTTTGTCTGCTTGCCACTGAGCCTCAACTAAGCCAGTCGTTGGATGACGCATCGCCATACCAAATGCAGCTTCAATTTTTGCTTCTGCAAAGGCTTCAATTAAGCGATCGAGCAAACGCTCAGCTCCCGCTTTATCATTTTCTATGCTCAGGATTACGAATTCATCACCACCAATACGCGCCACAATATCATTGCTACGTACATTTTCCTGAAGGATTTGTGCAGTATGTTGAATTAATTGATCGCCTTCCTTGTGTCCCAGACTATCATTCACTTTTTTCAGGTCATTCAAGTCTATAAATAAGATCGCAGCAGGATGACCGTACTGTTTGCAACGTTCTTCTTCTGCCTGTAGCAGTTTCTCCCAGGCACGACGGTTATATAACCCAGTCAATTCATCTTTACTGGCTTGTTGCTGTAGCAGTTCTTGCTGACGGATTTGCTCGTTCTGACGCAACTCAGCTTGTAAGATTGAGCTCAAAAGCTTGCTAAATAACTCGACCATCGCCAGATCCTGAATGATGGCATCTGACTTGGCTTCAGGATCAACTGCACATAATGTTCCAAATAGACTGCCATCTTCTTTAAAGAGTGGTTGACCAATATAAGATTTGATGCAGAAATGCTGGTTAATTGGCGCAGTCGCATATAAAGGAATTTCTTCAGAGCGAGGCGCGATTCTTGGTCCTTTGCCTGTGACCATATGACAGCAGAAAGAATTGGCCCATTCAAATACCTGACCTGGCTGGACAGCATAGCCATGATCTTCGCTTTGCAGCACAATCCAGTCATTGTCTTCTACCCGGGTGATCATCCATAAATTAAAGCCAAAATGCTGATGCAGATATTTTAAAACTGCCTGTCCCGCATCCTGAAAACCTTTAAAACTGATATTATCCATCCGAAATAGTCTCTGCATCATTCCGCATATAATAGAGTGGGATTTCTATATTATTAAACTATTTTACGGTATCAATAAGAAAATACTTACTGTGGTAGAGTTAAAATAATTAATTTATTAATATTATTTGTTGAATATTTCTACTCCACAAAAGCAATCTAATAAAAAAAGAGGCTTAAGGCCACTGCTGTCCCATAGTTTGCTTTAAATAAAAAAACCTGAGTCCTAACAGTTAAAATATGAGTGCAAACAAACACTTTAACGACCAGGATTCAGGTTTTGTCACATCAGAATACCGTATTTCAT
>NZ_VOZF01000035.1:0-24673 GCF_013419905.1 Acinetobacter sp. YH12046 | reverse complement strand
ATGAAATACGGTATTCTGATGTGACAAAACCTGAATCCTGGTCGTTAAAGTGTTTGTTTGCACTCATATTTTAACTGTTAGGACTCAGGTTTTTTTATTTAAAGCAAACTATGGGACAGCAGTGCCTATGTAGGTCGCTTTTTTTATATCCTTTGATTTAAATCAAAAAGGAAATTCATGGATCAGCAACTTTAATAAATTCGCTTTTCGATTAGATTTAATCAGTCAGCCTATTTTTTAAACGTTTTGTTGCAATTTTATCCAGACCAATTTTCTAAAAATAAAACACCGTAGCTAATTTTATTTTGTAATTCTTCCTGATTCAGCTTTTATATAGGAAGGAGAATTTATCTGTAATTTAAATGGAAAAATCCCCCTTTTAAAAGGAGGATTTAAGATGATCCAGCGAATGGAAAGTCTTAGTGACCTGTACCATTAATCGCTTTAGTCATATCTTCCACAACTTTCTTCGCATCACCGAAAATCATCATGGTCTTGTCGTTATAGAACAGGTCATTGTCCAGACCTGCATAACCGGTCGCCATAGAACGCTTAATGACCATGATGGTGCGTGCCTTATGAGCTTCCAGAATTGGCATGCCGTAGATTGGTGAGTTCGGATCGTCTTTTGCAGCCGGGTTTACAACGTCGTTTGCACCAATAACCAGTACTACGTCAGTTGCCGGGAAGTCCGAGTTGATCTCGTCCATTTCCAGAATGTCTTCATAAGGAACATCAGCTTCTGCAAGCAATACGTTCATATGACCTGGCATACGACCAGCAACCGGGTGAATCGCAAAACGTACAGTCACGCCCTGCTCTTTCAGCAAATTTGCCAGCTCTTTTACTGCGTTTTGTGCACGGCCTTGTGCCATACCATAACCCGGTACAATGACAACGCTGTCTGCATTTGACATTAAGAAGCCAGCATCATCTGCAGAACCTGAACGGTAGTTACGTTGCACTTGTGCACCCGCAGCAGCTGTCGGCGCAGCTGCACCACCCATCGCACCACCAAACAATACATTGATGATTGAACGGTTCATCGCTTTACACATGATGTAAGACAGAATCGCACCTGAAGAACCAACCAGCGAACCCGCAACGATCAGCATGTTGTTTTCCAGTGTGAAACCAATCCCCGCTGCTGCCCAGCCTGAGAATGAGTTCAACAGCGAAACTACAACCGGCATATCGCCGCCGCCTACTGGCGCAATCCATACCCAGCCAAATGCCAGCGCAAGACCAGTCATTGCCCAGAAAGATGTCATGCTACCTGTCAGGAAGAAGTGAATCCCTGCTGCCAGCATTGCAATAAAGATCAGAGCCTGAACCGGTTTTACCCAGCCACCTGAAATGGTTTTTGCCCATTTCTTTGCAGCCAGCTTACCGTATGCAAATACAGAAGCAGTAAAGGTAATCGCACCAACAAAACAGCCCACAAACAGTTCAAACAGGTGAACCTTGCTCATTTCATGGAAAGTCACACCATTTGCAGCTAACAGGTCCGGGCCCAATTCAACCAGCTTGTTGTTATGGATAATTGCCGCAACTGCAATCAGTACCGCAGCCAGACCCACCAGTGAGTGCATGAGTGCTACTGTTTCTGGCATCTGGGTCATTGGTACAGTACGTGCACGCGCAATACCCACCACTGCACCCGCAGCCATTGCTGCAAGAATCATCCAGACTACTGGATTTTCAGCAACAAAGAATGTGGTCACTACAGCAATCGCCATGGCGATCATACCGTAGCGGTTACCTGCAATTGCAGTTTTAGGACCAGATAAACCACGTAGCGTTAAGATAAAAAGAACGGCGCCAATCAGGTAGAACCAATCCGCATACTCTCGAATAAATTCCATGGTTTAACCCTCTTTTTTCTTTTGCTTAGGTTTGAACATTTCCAGCATACGTGCAGTCACGGCAAAGCCACCGAAAATATTAATGCTCGCCAGAAATACTGCGATTGCCCCCAGTACACTCACCACGTTAATGGTCTGGAAATCCACGCTGCCTTCAACGCCCACCATTGGCAGACCAACAGTCTGAATCATTGCGCCCACGATAATGATCGAAGACAAGGCATTGGTCACCGCCATCAATGGCGTATGTAGTGCTGGTGTTACCCCCCAAACCACGTAGTAACCCACGAAGATGGCCAGGACGAAAATCGTAATTGTTTCAACCATGAGTCTGCTCCTTAACCACGTTTTAACAGCACTTGGCCGCCGTGAGTGACAAGTAGGGCTTTTTGAATTTCATCTTCCTGATTCAGGACAAAGTTCTTGTCTGCATCAAAAAGTGTTTCAACAAAGTTATAGACGTTACGTGCATATAGCGCTGAAGCTTCAGTCGATACCGTTGATGGAATATTTGGAACACCCAGAATCTTCACACCGTTTTCAGTCACAACAGTTTCGCCGCACTTAGAACCTTCAACGTTACCGCCTGATTCCACTGCCATATCCAGAATCACTGAGCCTGGTTTCATCTTGGCTACAGTTTCAGCACGGATTAAGCGTGGTGCATCACGACCTGGTAACAAGGCAGTGGTAATCACGATATCGGCATTCGATACCGCTTTATCGACAATCGCGGCCTGATCCTTGATGTACTGTTCACCTGGCATCCAGCCATAACCGTTTTTAGCTGCTTCATCAGCACGTGCCTGCTCTTCAGGAGACATCGGTACGTCTAGCCATTTACCGCCCAAAGACTCAACCTGATCTTTGGCAGTCGGACGAAGGTCAGTTGCTTCTACGACTGCACCCAGGCGTTTCGCTGTTGCAATTGCTTGAAGGCCTGCTACCCCGACACCCATGATCACGACACGAGCCGGTTTTACCGTACCTGCCGCTGTCATCAGCATAGGGAACATGCGCTGATATTCAGCAGCAGCTAAAAGCACTGATTTATAACCTGCAAGGTTCGCTTGCGAAGACAATACGTCCATGTTTTGCGCACGTGATAGAGTACGTGGCAAAAGCTCAAGAGCAAATGCAGACACATTCTGTGCCGCGAACTGGTCAAGCTCGGTATTGCGGTATGGGTCAAACATCGCTACAACCGTGGTGTTGGCTGACAGCTTTTGAATTTCCTCACCCTTCGGTGCACGAACTTTCAAAACTATCTGGCTACCGGTGTAGGCATCATCCGTAATTTTGGCACCAACTTGCTCATAGGCACTGTCGATGTAAGCAGCTTTAACACCTGCTCCACGTTCGATCACCACACTATGACCAGCGCTGATCAATTTCTTTACTGTCTCAGGCGTCGCAGCGACGCGATTTTCACCGACGACAGTTTCGGCTGGAATTCCAATCTGCATGAGCGTCCCTCAAGCTAATTTTTTCTTAAGTAAACACCGTGATTTACGGTGCTTCCCCTCAGGATGTGTTTTTGTTGAATTTTTGGATTCTAATTAAACTTCTAGAAATTACTACCTATTATTTATTTAATAAATACCCATATTTTGAACTGACGATTCATAAAAATGATGCTGTCATATAGCATTTATTAGTTCAGCCTGATTATTTTGATTTGCTGAATTTATAAACGATATTCATTCTCTTGAACGATGACTGTTTTCCTGGTTATTTTTTATTAGATTACTTTTTGTTTTATTTTGTTACATTGATCATTCTGACAGATATTTCATTTTTCCTGCTCAGCAAATCTTTATTTCAAATGAACTGATAAAGCCTAAATTAGGGCACTTTTCTAGGGCAGTTTTCTGTTTTTGACCTTTTTGACAAATTTAATCTACTTTGGAATATTCATTTTTAAGATCTAAAAATACTGTTTTCCTATAACTTTTTCATTTTTCACTCATAAAAAATATGAATTAATGATGAAAAAATTGATTTAGGATTCACTTATTTGACTTATTCAGCTCAAGTCTTAAGACTTGCCTGAAATAGGTGAAAAAAATATTCTGCAACATTTATTATATTAATACTCAGTCCACTGTTAGATTTACGAACTCTTCATTTTGCACCAATTTTGGGCAATCACTAATTCAGATGGATCTCTGTCACTTGGTCTTAAATGAGATGACTTAATACAAAGCGCTTCCACGTACATTTTCTTAAGTGAAAAAGTTAAATTTCTAGCGAATTTTCATCTCTTATCAATCCAGAAAAGTACTTTTTTGTGGCATTTCTCTTCTATGAGTTCGAGCACTTTGCACTATTTTTCTACTTTTATCCTGATGGGTTTTCGCCTATAGTGCCTGCAACTTCTGCATCATCTTTGATGTTCTTTATAAAAATTCTCTCTGAGCTTAAGGTACTTGCCATGTCTCCTCCTCTCGATATCAGTCAAAATAAATCCCTGTTATGGCTGATGGCGATCGCATGTGGTTTATGTGCAGGTGCAAACTATTATTGCCAACCGCTTATCTCCTCAATTCAGCAATATTATCAGGTACCAGAATCCCAAGTGGCGCTGACCGTGACCTTTGCGCAGGTGTCTTATGCCTTGGGCCTGCTGTTTATTGTGCCTTTGGGAGACATGCTGAATAAGTCCAGACTCATTCCTTTCTTGATGTTTGGTGCCGCATTAGGCTTGCTGATCTGTGCCACAGCAGTCAACCTGCCGATGCTCTGGGTGGGGACTATTATTGCCGGGCTATTTTCTGTTGCTGCCCAGATTCTGATTCCTTTAGCTACGATGGCTGTCCGACCTGAAAAAACCGGAGAAGTGGTCGGTTTTCTCATGAGTGGCTTATTAGTCGGTATCTTATTGTCGACCAGTATTGCCGGATTGCTTTCAGACCTGTTTCACTGGAAAACCATTTATGCGCTCAGTAGTATGGCACTGCTGGTTTTGGGCTTTTACTTAAAAGGACAATTGCCCAGCATGCCGCGTATGCGAATCAGCTATGCAGCAATTTTTAAATCCATGGGTATACTACTGCGTGAAGAACCGCGACTGGGCTTACGCTCCCTGATTGGTTCATGTGCCTTTGCAGCCATGAGCATGCTGTTTTCAACCATTGCCCTGCTGCTGACCCAGAAACCTTTTCATCTTTCTGATGTGATGGTGGGCCTAGTAACCTTGGTTGGTGTTTTTGGTGCGCTGTCGACTCAGGTTATTGGTAAATGGGCAGATCGTGGCTATATCAAGATCCTGACCTGGATTGGCTGTTCAATTCTGGCAGGAAGCTGGCTATTTTTATATTTTGGTGGCGTGTCCCTGCTCAGTTATATTCTGGGTTATGCCCTGATTAACTTAGGTCTGGCGATTACTCATAGCTGTAATCAGAACGTGATTTTCCGCTTGCGTCCGGATGCTAAATCACGCCTGAACTCTATTTACATGACGCTGTATTTTATTGGTGGTGCCTGTGGTTCAGCTCTGGGGGTATATGCCTGGCATCATGGTGGCTGGAGCATGACCTGTCTGTTTGGACTTGGCTTGGCATTATGTGCCACCCTGTTTGCGCTGATGGATCAATGGCAACAATATCGAGCAAAAGCTTAAACCGATTTAGCTGACTTGTACCACGGGATAGTAAGGTTTACCCGAATCCCAAGTTGCTGCATTTTCCAAAAGGATGCAGATAAAAGTGGGCAGCAACCCGGCCAGAACCCGACAGCTGTCTTGGAGCTGTTTGACGTTAAATGAGCTCTGATAAGTCGCACCGCCCTGCATAAGCTGATGATATAAAGTAGAAAGACGGTTAAAAATCACCAATAAGATTTCAGTTAAATTCCGCTCTTGAACAGCTTTTTGTATTTTCTGTTTTTGCTGATCTAATGCTTCACGACAGCTTTCCAGACTGACTTTATGATGGCGATAATCCCAGAAACCTTGATCGGTATAAGGGCTATCCAGCAGTGTAGAAATTGGCTGGCTGTATTTTTCCCAGACAATATGCTGAAGTTTTTGCTCCACATCTTTTTGACAGAGGGTTTCCAGAAATTGATGCAGGCTTTGTTGATCCTGACGAACCTCTGTTTCTTGTGCATAGATCGAATTAAAACTGATCCACAGGCTAATAAACTTAAACTCTAATTCCTGATCCAACTCTAATGCTTTTTTAAACCAGCTAAGTCCCCGTTGAATCCGTAAATTAAAATAGTCTGAATGCTGAGGTTTTTTGCTTTTATAAATCTCCTCCAACATGAGCATCGTTATTCTCCTTATTTATCTCGTTTTCTTTATCTTAATCTTAATTATCTCAAAATATAGCATTGCAGAATGACTGGGAGTTTATTTTTCAATTCCCACAATTTCTCTTGTTAAATATCTTTATTGGAATGACAGTTATAGATCCTCATGCAGTTCAGCCTTTGGTCATGCAAATTTTATGCTAGTATTACGCCCTATTTTTGCAGTACTGCTTTTTTTTGAGCAGATTTCCAGCAACTCCTGCTTATTCTAGTACTGCTATTTCTCTTCCATTTCATTTAAGGCGTGATTTTGAATGACTGATCTCAGCACCATTGAAAACAAACTTCAACCTCGCATCAGTGTTGCGCCGATGATGGACTGGACGACAAAAGATTATCGTTTCTTTGCGCGCCTGTTTAATCCAAATGTCATTTTATATACCGAAATGGTGACTACGGGCGCCATCATTCATGGCGATGCCAAACGCCATCTGGACTTCAATCAAGAAGAACATCCGATTGTGTTACAGCTCGGCGGTTCTAACCCTCAAGATCTGGCAACTTGTACTAAAATGGCTCAGGACTGGGGTTATAATGAAGTTAACCTGAATGTCGGCTGTCCGAGTGATCGGGTACAGAATAATAAAATTGGTGCCTGCCTGATGGCTGAACCTGATCTGGTCGCAGAATGTATTGATGCAATGCGTAATGCCGTGGATATTCCGGTCAGTGTGAAACACCGCATTGGTATTGATGACATGCATTCTTATGAAGAAATGCTGCATTTTGTGGATACGGTCGCCAAAACCGGTTGCGATAACTTTATTGTGCATGCCCGAATTGCTTTACTCCAAGGTCTTTCACCTAAAGAAAACCGTGAAATCCCGCCACTACGCTATGAAGATGTTTACCGTCTGAAGCAGGACCGTCCGAAACTGACCATTGAAATTAATGGCGGAATTAAAACTTATGCAGAAACGCTTGAACATCTCAAGCATGTCGATGGCGTGATGATTGGCCGCGAAGCCTATCACAACCCGTACCTGTTAGCTGAGCTGGGTCAACTATGGAATCTCGAAGCACCGGACCGTTTTGAGATCATGCAACAAATGCTGCCTTATATTGCCCAACGTATGGCTGAAGGTGCACCATTGTCAATTATTACCCGTCATATTTTAGGTTTATTTCAGAACTTACCAGGTGCACGTAAATGGCGTCAGGCTTTAAGTGGTGGCAATGCCAAAACGCTAAAAGATGTAGAAACAGCATTATTAAATATTCAGGAAGCCATGCAGCGCACTGAAGATTATCTGCGTGAACATCAAGTTCAGCCTTAAAATCAAAAAGCACCGAGACCCGGTGCTTTTTTATGACCTAAAATAAAAATTAGTGGGTATAGGCCGTAATATTTCCGACCGGAATCGGTTCTTCATCATAGGAAGCCGCTTGCAGGACAGGTTCTGTAACTGGACGGACATCTGGCCCGAACTCAATACTGGTAGGTTCATTCACAGGTTCTAGATCATCGAGTGATGAGGCCAGCTGTTCCAGTTCACGATCCAGTTGCTGACGATATTTCTCAATCTCGATTTCATCGATAAAGGCAAAAGCATCATCTTCAATGGCCCAGCTATAACCACCATTCACCTTTGAAATTTTAACGTTAATGGGATATTCATTACCCTGATAATTCAGATGTGAAACTGCTTCAAACTCATTGCCTTTGCGATGGCGGATTTTTACATTTACTACAGTCAGACGATAATGCTGATAATTCGGATTGGCATTAAATTCTTGCTGCATTTGTCCTTGAATATTTCTGGCCAGTTCATCAATCGATACAAAATAGCTGCATCCAGCCAGACAGGCGATCATCAATATCATTATGATTTTTTTCATCCCGCCCCCTTGTGTTCTCTCACTGCTTTACAGATGTGTAAAACTTTTCATCTTTGGATTATTCTGTGATCCATTTTATACTTTTTTTAAATAAATGAATAAATAAATCCTTAGTCTATAAAGTCGTTTTTATTTTTATGTTGTACTGGCTTTTTAACTTCATGGTAAAAAAACCTATAAAAAAGCCCTGAACCAGTCAGGGCTTTAATCGTCATTTAAAACTTAAAAATCATCTTCTGCAGCAGGATCATGGTGCAAGGCATCATGGATCGCTTCAACCAGTTGCTGGGCAATTTCCTGTTTAGAGGCTTTGTCCAGATCACGCTTATCCAGATGATAGTGTTCGGCAAAGAATACCGTCATGGCATTTTCATCGGATGCAAAGCCAATATCCGCACGCGAAACATCATTGCAGGCAATCATATCCAGTTTTTTCGCTACCAGTTTGCCCGCTGCATATTCTTCAATATTACGGGTTTCTGCAGCAAAGCCCACCATAAATGGACGTTTTTCCTGCTGTGCGATGGTCGCTACAATATCCGGATTCTTTATTAAAGCGACATTCAGCTCATCGCCTGCTTTCTTGATTTTATGCTCGGCTACCTGTGCGACACGATAATCAGCTACTGCAGCGGTCGCAATGAAGATGTCACAACCCTGCTCCAGCATTTGCATGCTTTCATTCAGCATTTGCACTGCCGAAGAAACATTTTTACGTTTGACGCCATTTGGGGTATCTAGGCTCACCGGGCCAGCAATCAGGGTGACATTCGCTCCAGCCGCATAACAGGCTGCTGCCAATGCAAAACCCATTTTCCCGGTACTGTGGTTGGAAATATAACGTACCGGGTCAATCGCTTCACGGGTCGGACCAGCCGTAATCGTGACTTGCTTGCCCGCCAGCATGCCAAATTTTTCTGCAATCGCGCGCTGAGCTTTATGGAAATACTCTGTGACCTGACGTGCCAGATCTTCCGGTTCCGGCATACGCCCCAAGCCTACATCACCACAAGCTTGTGAACCGGCATCCGGCATAATCACATGTACGCCATCTTCAATCAAAGTCGCAAGATTACGCTGGGTTGCTTTGGCAGCCCACATCTGCTGGTTCATGGCTGGTGCGACCCAGACCAGTGCATTGGTTGCCAGATACAAAGTGCTGAGCAAATCATCCGCCAGACCTGCAGCAAATTTTGCCAGCGTGTCGCAGCTGGCTGGCGCAACCAATAACAGATCAGCCCAACGTGCCAGCTCAATATGCCCCATGCCCGCTTCAGCTTCAGGATCCAGCAACTCGGTATGTACCGGATTGCCTGACAAGGCTTGAAAGGTTAAAGGGGTAATGAAAGCCTGTGCGCCTTGAGTCATGACAACCCGCACATTAAACCCGGCATCTTTCAGACGGCGAACCAGAATGGCACTTTTATAGGCAGCAATACCGCCAGTGACTGCTAAAATGATATTTTTATGAGGAATTACACTTAGATCAAAGCTCACGAACAGCTTACCTTTCTGTTGCAGTGGGGCTCACAATAGCATTAAATAATTGCATTCCCAAGAGATCAGCTTCAGGGAAAACTCATAATTCATAATAAATAAGTCTAATAACTATGCAATTTTCAATCAAAAACTGGCCTGAACTGGAACGGCCGCGGGAACGTTTAATTCAATATGGGGCAGAAAGTTTATCTGATGCAGAACTGCTGGCCATTTTTCTCCGATCAGGTTCACAACAGCATTCAGCCGTAGAATTAGCCCGGCTACTGATTCAACATTTTGGCCATTTAACTGCTTTACTTGATGCACCTTTAAAAGAAGTTAGCCAGTTTCATGGCATGGGCATTAGCAAATATACCCAACTGATGGCGGTTAAAGAATTAGGACGGCGTTATATTGCCGAGCATCTTAAACAGGATTCTTTAGAATTAAGTAATTCAAAAAGACTACGGGATTATTTACGTTTCGAATTATTGAGTGAAAATCAGGAAGTATTCGCGGTCCTGTGTCTGGACGCCAGTTTAAGGAAAATTGCATTTAAAAAGCTGTTTTATGGCTCTGTGAATGCATGTGATATTTCGATTAATCAGTTGCTCAGATATGCCATTACCCAACAGGCAACTTCAATTGTGATTGCGCATAATCATCCCTTGGGCCAAGCCACTCCTTCTAAAGCTGACCTGTATCTGACCCGCCAGATTCAGCAGGCATGTCGACTGGTCGATATCCGTTTAATTGACCATTGCATCATTGCTCTGGAGGGCAGTTTTTCCTTTGCTGAGCAGCAACTCATCAAACCTGAAGCCTAAGGGGGAATAGCACTTGACAAAGCAGCTACAACTCAAGAAGATCATGAAAAAAAATTGTGATGATTCCAATAAATGATCGTACGTGACCAGCAGAACGTTTTTAAATTATTATTTTCCTGGCGAGGAACGATTTTACCTAAGGTTTTACCTCCTTTAGGCGTGGTCATGCTGATTTCAGCCATTATTGGTGGTTTTTCACGTGTAGGTTATTTTCATTTTCCAGAACTCCCTCTCGTCGGCTTTACCCTCATCGGCGTAGTACTGTCTATCTTTCTCGGATTTAAAAATACTGCTTGTTATGACCGCTGGTGGGAAGCACGTAAACTCTGGGGTATTCTGATTGCCAATGCACGTCATTTTGACCGTGACTGCCGGATGTTGTCTCAAGGCCGTCGTGAACGTGTGATTCAGCACGTCATCGTTTTCGCAAATGTCCTGCGGGACCGTCTGCGCCATCAGACAGCCAATCCGACTGAACTGGTGGAAACAAGTGGGATGAGCCAGCAGGCGATTACTCAGCTCTATCAACAGGCCAATGCACCGCAATATACTTTAAGTCTGATCCAGTGGGAGCTGATGCAGGCTCTCAAAGAAGGTGAAATTTCCGACATCATTTATATGCAGATGAATAATCATGTCGCGGAACTCAGTATTGTACAGACAGGTTGTGACCGGATTGCGACGACTCCCTTACCTTTTGCTTATTCGGTTCTGCTGAATCGTACTGTTTATTTCTTCTGTTTTATTCTGCCATTTAGCCTTGGTGCAACCTTAGGTTTATTCACCCCTTTTCTGGTCGGCATTCTCGCTTATACCTTCCTAGGACTGGATGCTTTAAGTTCAGAAATTGAAGAGCCTTTTGGCACCCAAAGCAATGACTTACCCCTTGATTCTATGGTTCGTACTATTGAAATTGAACTCTTGGGAACTTTAGGTAAACCGACACCACCACCAATTCAGGCTCAAGATAATAATTTGCTATAATTTATAAATAAATGCCTCAGAATTAGCATTTTGAGGTTCTAATTTTTATCTAAAAATTCAAAAAAATATGAAATTAAAACAAAAAATTCAACAAGCGGTGCCTCAACCCATTGTTCGACCATGGTTGGCTTTAGCACTATTTTTACTTTGTGCCATCTTGGCTTTTATAGTGAGTTCATTAGTCCAATCAGAACTTTTTCTCGATCTTCAACGTAGGCCTGTTTTCCATATTTTATTTAGTCTATGTGTTCCCCTCTTTCTGTTTCAGGATCGAGGAATAAATTTAAAGTTTCCTTTTTTTATACAAAAATATTTGATCGATCCTCAACTCAAAAAAGATATGACTGAGCAAGCAGTCCAACATTCACAAGCAATTATTCTGGCTCAACGTACTATTCGTGCAAAATGGTGGCAGGTGAAACAGCCACAGTTATTATTACAACTGCCCAATCATGATCAAGGCATCTGGTTTAATGTAGATTTAAAACAGGTTTTTAATCTTTCGCCTTTTTTTACACTTCAAGTCAAATTAAGTGATGCGATGATTGGGCAACTGATCGATATACATTTTTTGACACGCTCTCATGTAATCATCCAGTTATTTGAAATTTCCCAAAATAATGATTTTTCAATATTCATTGGCACAGAAGTTGGAGCACAAAGAGGACTAGGGAGATTAGAAAAAATCCCATCGGCGCTTATGCTCGACTTATCCCGAATTACACACATAGAAGCCTTGAGAACCTGTCCAGAAAGTCATGACTTACAGTTAACCACAGGTTATGGTAAAACTTATCTCATTCATTCTCATGCAAAATACTTTAAACAATTGGAACTCGCCTTATCCTCACGCATTGATGTGATTGCCTATCGTAAGTTCAAACTTGATCTCAAGATTGATCATCTGTTCATTTCAAAAAAACATCCAAACTTTTATCGAAATTTAGTCCTGACTTCCATCATGCTGTATATCGTCATCATGACTTTAATCACTTCTGAATGGGCCTTATTACTTGTTAATGTCCTCATTCTGCATTTGATGTATAAATTCGCCCAAGATCTTAAAACTGATCCATTCATCAAGATTTAGAATTAACAAAAACTCTCCCAAATCCCGACCTGCCCTGGTTTTAAGCTCGGCACATTCCCCAGTTTAATCCAGGGCATATGGTCACCATGAAAATCACTTCCTATTGATACTTTAAGGCCTTGCTCTGCAATCATCCGGTCGACCATCTGACGGGTTGAACTTGGATCAATAGCGGGCGGCAACTCCACCGCATCTCCACCAAACTTGGCGAAGATCTCGATCAGATAGCGAATATTGGTCGCGGATAAATCATAACGGGTCGGATGTGCCAGCACGGCAAAGCCACCGCTATCATGTATGACCTGAATGGTTTCTTCCAGGCCCAGACCATCAAATTTGACATAGGCCTTTTTACCTTCCTTGATGTACTTATCAAAGGCCTGTTGGGGACGGGTCACAATGCCTTTTTCTACCAGTGTTTTGGCAATATGGGTTCGGGTAACCCGATCAGGAATATTGTCGACTTTGGCAATCACGTCAGCATAAATATCCTGACCTATTAAAGGAACCAGAAGATCACAAATCTGTTTAGAGCGTTCAGCACGAATGATCTTCTGCTGATTGAGGGCTTTTTGTAACGGCTCAGGATTCTGAACATTGAGTGCCACAATATGTACGCCATAATTTTTCTTGGTCGCAGGACGTGACCACTGGCTAGAAATCTCGACTCCAGAAATTATCTTAATCTCATGATTTTTGGCAGCTTCTTCAGCCAACACTAAACCGTCCATAGTGTCATGATCAGTCAGGGCCAAAGTATGGATAAGTTTGTCCGCAGCCGCTTCGACCAATTGCTGAGGACTCAAAGTTCCATCAGAAATATTACTATGTGTATGTAAATCTACGCCGTGCATCTCTATACTATGACATTTATTTGATCAGATTTAGATACTCTAACATGAAAGCACTTTTAGACTTTGTGCCACTCATTATTTTCTTTTATTTATATAAAACTGTAGATCCAAAAGACACTGACCATCAACTTCTACAATTGATCGGTTCTGCGGGGGGTGTCGACAATAACAATATTCTCGTTGCAACTACGGGTCTGATCATTTCCATGCTGGTGGTCTATGGTGCGTTATTTGTCATGCAGAAATTCCGCCTGGACAAACAGCAATGGATCGTTCTGTTTATGACGGTGATCTTCGGTGGGATCACCCTGATGCTCAGCGACGATTTTTATATTCGTCTTAAAGCTGTATTACTGAATCTGGTCTTTGCAGGTGTCTTCCTGTTATCGCCATGGTTTAGCAAAGATAAGAAGCCACTCATCCAGCGTCTGTTTGGTCCGGTATTCAATTTGAGTGCCAAAGGCTGGCTTAAATTAAACTATGCCTGGGTCGGTATGTTTACTCTCATGTCATTTCTGCATACATTCTTCGCCTATTTATGGATGGATGGAAAATATTGGGGCGAATTTACTGCATTCGGTGACATGATCGTGATGTTTTCCTTTATCATTATTCAGTTTATTGTATTGCGCAAATACTTTAGAACAGCTGAATAAGTCCAACTACAAACGATAGAGAGTCATCATGCCATTATTCGTCGTTAGCTGTACCGACCGGGAAGGTACAGTTGAAAAACGCCTTGCGATTCGTCCACAACATCTTGCACGTCTAGAACAGTTAGATGCTGAAGGCCGTCTGATTGTTGCAGGTGCCATGCCTAAAGATCCAGCCAATCCTCAAGCCGGTTTCTATGGCAGCACCATCATCGTTGATTTTGACAGTCGTGAAGCACTGGATGCATGGTTACAGGATGAGCCATTCCTGAAAGAAGGCGTATACGCGCATATTGATGTGAAACCATTTAATAAAGCATTTCCTAAAGGATAAGGTTCATGCGCGCTGTTACCGCCAGTTTCATTGGCTTTTGTTTCATGATTCCTTCTGCCTGGGCTGTTGAAGTTTCTGCTCCAGTTGCCCCGGCTACACAGCCAGCAGCTACTCCTGTCCAAGCTGTTACCACACAAGCACCTGCTCAGGGCGCTTCTGCACAGCAGGCTGGAATTATTCCAGCAGTTGCAACAACTGCTCAGACTATTCAGCCGACTGAGAAAAAGCCGCTCACCGCAGAAGAAATTGCCAAGCAGAAAGCCCAGCAAGATGCCAAAGTCAAAGCTTTAGTCAAAGATCAGGCAACGCGTCTACAGCAACTGGAAAAAGCCAATCTGGAAGCCCTGTCACAAAATCAGGAATTGCAGCTCAAGAACGACAATCTCGGGGTTCAGGTACAGGTCCTGCAAAGTGAACGTAGTGCCCAGATGTTTCTCTACGGCGCTGCAACTTTAGCAGTCGGTGTATTACTTGGCTTTCTGATAGCGAGCTATGTTTATACCAAACGTCGCCGTCAGTGGTAATCTATAAGCCCTCCAAATATCTTTAAGGTTGTACCCGTTTTGTCGCATGCAATTCAAACTGCCAATCTGGGTTGGCAATTGGTGGATGGCATTGATGTGCCTGTGTCCAAGCAATTTGGTGATGTGTATTTTTCCAAAGACAATGGATTGCTGGAAACCCGGCATGTCTTTTTAAATGGTAATGACCTTAGTACCCGCCTGGCCGATTTAAAACCTTTTGCTTATTTCTGTGTCGGTGAAACGGGTTTTGGTACAGGTTTAAATATTCTGGCGTTATGGCAGCTCTGGCAACAGGTTCGTCCGGATAATCAAAGCCATCTGCATGCGATTTCAGTAGAAAAATTTCCGCTTTCTAAAGCAGATTTAGTCCGCGCCTTAAATGCCTGGCCAGAATTGAAACCACTAGCAGATCAACTCATCTCCCAGTATCCAATGCCGATTGCCGGTTGTCATCGTCTCAGCTTTCCTGAAGAGCGTTTCAGTCTGGATCTGTGGCTGGGAGATGCACATGATGTCTTTCCTGTCATTGAAAAAACTGCACCAGTTAATGCCTGGTTTCTGGATGGCTTCGCGCCTTCGTGCAATCCGGACATGTGGGAAGAAAATGTTTTAAATAATATCGTGCGCTTATCCGAGATTGGGACGACTTTTGCTTCTTTTAGCGTTGCAGGTGTCTTAAAACGTGGTTTAAAACAGCACGGCATCTCTATTTCCCGTCCACGTGGATTTGGCCATAAACGTGAAATGCTGAAAGCGATCTGGAATCCTGTTGAAGAAAATAAAGACAGTGAAACGGCTTTAGAACAGGAAATTACTCAAAAAAAAACTGAACCAGATCTAGAGAGTCTTACCAGACCTCGTCAAATCGCTGTGATTGGCGCTGGAATCGCAGGTTTAAGTACGGCATGGGCATTCACTCAACGCGGTCATCAAGTCACGATTTACGACCAGTCAGCGCCTCTTTCAGGCGGTTCCGGCAATCCCCTTGCCCTGCTTAACCCTAAACTGTGTCCAGTTGAGCAAAGTGCCGAACATCTGATGACGGTGGCCTGGCAGCATGCCTTAAATCATTATCAGAAATTTAAAGCTTTTCGCTCAATTCAGGTCAACCAGCTTGCCTTAAAAAATCCTGAACAGCTTTTAGGATTGGCAGATGAATATCCCGCAGAAACTCTTGCTGCTCAAAGTGCAGCAGACCAAGAGATTCAAACTGAATTTCCAGCTTTAAAACTATTAGCAGCGGGCGCAGTTTCACCCCATCAACTGCGTGATGAAATTTTGCAGCATCCTCTTATTCAGTATAAACAAGCCAAAATTAGTCATATTGAGGCTGCTGAACAACCTGAGTTATTTGCAGATCAGCAATCCTTAGGCAAGTTTGATCACATCGTTGTATGTACCGCACGTGATACCCAGCAATTCTTTGAACATTATCCAGTCCTGAAACCGATTCGCGGACAGGTCAGCTGGGTCAATAATCAAGATCAGCCCTTAAATCAGGATACAGCCTATAGTTATGGCGGTTACTGTATGCAGCTCAATCCCGAACAACTGATTTTGGGCGCTTCATTCTATCCAGGCCGGGATGATGCAGAAGTCTTAATAGAAGATCATGTGCATAATTATGAACTTATCCACAGTGTCTTTCCTGAATATGCACAGTTATTCCCATCTACCGAAACCTGGCAAGGTCGAGCGGCAGTACGCGCACAGAGTCAGGATTATTTTCCTTTACTCGGAAAAATGAAGGCAGATGAAGAGATTTACAGTTTTGCTGGTCTCGGCTCTAAAGGCTTTCTGTTTGCGCCATTGTGTAGTGAAATTCTGGCTGCCCAAATTTTGGGAGAAGCTTGCCCAGTACCTTCGAACTTGGTAAAGAAACTCGACGTGACACGTTTTCAAAAGAAGGTAAAAGCCAAGAAGCCTTATTTTAAGCCTCAAGATTAAAGAACTCCTCCCTTTAATAAAGGGTGAGGAATACTGTTCCGCAAGGGAGGGATTTTTAGAAAGAGTGTTAATCCTCCTTTAAAGAAGGACGATTTTGAAGAAATCTAGACAACAAAAAAGCGCCTGACGGCGCTTTTTTTCACAAGGTCAATTATGCACCTTGTTCCAGTGGCATACCTGCATCACGAGCAGCACGAGTACCACCCATCAGAATGACATATTCACGTGTGCTGTCAAAACCCTCTAACTTTTCAGCTGCACGTGGAGCTTTACTCCCACCACCACATAAAATGTAAATCGGTTGATCCGCTGACACCTGAGTCAGGCTATCTGCTGAAAGATCGTTAATGGGCTGATTGACCGCCCCTTTCACGTGTGCTTCAGCATAAGCACTTGCATCTCGTACATCCCAGATTACAGCATTTTCTGGGAACTCAAATGTTGTAATTTCTTGTTTACGGATCATTGCGCACTCCTTTGATGTAAACAACACTTGGCAAATGAAGAAAACATCCCTAGCATCTCAGATATTCTTTCCCTTTGTAAAGGTCTAAACTATGCCTTCTTTCGATATTGTTTCTGAATTAGAAATTTTTGAAGTAAATCATGCAGTTCAAAATACCCAAAAAGAGATTGCAACCCGCTTCGATTTCCGTGGACAGGATGTTTCTATTGAACTGAATGAAAAAAACAAGGAAATCAAAATTAGCACAGAAAGTGATTTCCAATGTGAGCAAGTGTATACCATGCTGGAAAACCATTTCTTCAAACGTAAAGTGGATATTCAGGCACTAGATCCACAAAAAATGACCGCTTCAGGCAAAAATGTAGTTCAAGTGATCAAGCTTAAAGATGGCCTTGACTCTGATACTGCGAAAAAAATTAATAAGGCCATTAAAGAAAGTGGTATTAAAGTGCAATCTTCAATTCAGGGTGACAAGATTCGTGTGACTGATAAAAAACGCGATACCTTGCAACAAGTGATGGCATTCCTGAAAGAACAACAATTCGGTCTGCCTTTACAGTTTAACAACTTTAAAGACTAAGATATTTCAACGTCTGTAGATGGAATTATGGCAAAGAGCAACCGACTGACCAAACTGGTCAAAGCGACATCAAGATTACCGCAAGGTATGCGTACTGCTTTATTGAGTAAGACTTTTGGCCGAGTAGTTCCGATGGTTGGCTCTGCCAAGATTCGCTATCAGGAAATCAGTGCTTCCAAAGTCGTGGTAAGTATGGCCAATCATAAGGTCATGCAGAACCATATCGGTCAGATTCATGCCTGTGCCATGGCACTGCTGGCAGAAACAGCGACCGGTTTTGTGACTGCGATGAATGTGCCTGACAGCGCAGTGGTTCTGATTAAAAGCCTAAAAGTGGACTTTAAGCGTCCAACCAAAGGTGCCATGACTGCGGTGGCTACGTTGACTCCTGAACAGCAGCAATTGATGCAAAGTTCAGAAAAAGGTGAAACACTAGTACAAGTTATTGTAACTGATGAATCTGGTGAAGCACCGATTCAATGTGAAATGCTCTGGGCTTGGATTGCCAAGAACCAGTTGAAGCCAGGCTAATTTCAATACAGACAAAAAAATCCCAGATTATTGATCTGGGATTTTTTTATTTCATGAATTATGAGTTCTGCTGAGATTCTGCAAATTTCTGTTTTGCTTCATCTGGAATTGGACGTTTATTGCCTTTGACATCTACTGCGACAAAGGTAAATACCCCTTCAGTCACGCGTACAGGTGCACGTGAGTTATCATGACTGTCCCATACTTCGATTTGCATCTGGATTGAAGTATTACCGACTTTTAGAATTTTGGTATAGCAGCTAATGACATCGCCGACTTTCACAGGAACCAGGAAGGTCATCTGGTTAATCGAAATCGTTGCACAGCGTCCTTTACTAAAGCGCTCTGCATGAATTGCTCCCGCCAAGTCCATTTGTGAAACAATCCAGCCACCAAATACATCTCCACTCCAGTTGGTATCCGCAGGCATTGCAATCGTCTGCAGGGAAAGTACTCCCTCTGGTTTAATATGAGAATCTGTCACTTGAACTCCAGGCTTTTTAAATTAGGATTGAGCATTATTTAACTGCTGATCAAGCCACTTTTGTAGTTCGCTTGAACGTAATGCACCGCTTATTCTAGCAATTTCATTGGTTTTATTCATCAAAACCAGCGTCGGAATACTACGTACATTAAATGCTGAGCTTAATCGCGGATTGGCTTCGGTATCAATTTTAGCAAATACCACTTGTGGATTTTCTTTTGCTACAGCAGCAAAATGCGGTGCCATCATTTTACATGGACCACACCAGTCTGCCCATAGATCAATCAGGATGGGAAGATCACTATGGGTGACAAACTGACTAAAGTTCTGTTCATTTAGCTCAATCGGCGCTAATGGAACTAAAGCTTGATGACACTGACCACATGCTGGATCGGCCGTTAATTTTTCTTCAGGCACACGATTTTTAGCCTGGCAATTCGGGCATACAATGATCATCTAGCGCACTCCAATATGTTGATGTAAGAATTCTAATTGGGTCGAGACTGCTTTTTCAAACCATTCACCATGATAAATATCAAAATGCCGCATATTCCACTCATGATATTGTACAAATGGTGCAATATTGGTTGCGGTTTCCCGACTGGCTTCAATGGGAATCAGGCTGTCTTGTTGTGCTGCGATAAACAGAACAGGAATAGTGATTTTGCGGACTTCCTGAATAGGACGATATCGCATCAATTTAAAGAATACCCGGGCTGGGATATGACCACTCCAGTAATAATCTGGATTCACAATGGATAGATATCCTTCATAACTGTCTTGTGTCGGCATAAAACAGAGTTCATGACGATCAACCACCGGCAAGGTCTTGGGCGCCATTCCTACCTTTGCCCCCATATAATCCTGACTGGAAATCTTCAGGGCTTTGGGCAATTGCTGCAAAGGATAAAGTTTGGCACTTTCTGCACCATCAACAAAGGGTACCTGTACCATTACCGCCTGAATATTTTTTAGTTCTGCGGCCAATGTCAGTACATGCCCGCCACTTAATGCCGTTCCCCATAACACAATCCGTTTGGCATCAATCGATTTACGTGCCTGCAAATGCTGGATCATGGTACGCCAGTCTTCAAGCTGAGCACCGATCGACACCAATTCACGCGGACGCCCGGTACTGCCTCCCCAATAGCGATAATCAAACAGAACCACCGCATAACCTGCACTGGCAAAACGTTGGGCATATTGCACCAGTTTAAAATGACGTAAAGCCGCTAGGCCATGAGCCATCAGGATCACAGCTGGTTTGTCAATCTGTTGAGGACGATAGAAATCCGCAGCAATCACTTCCTGACTGTTTTTGACATACAGTGGTTCGACTGTATAGGCGTACATACGCGCTCCATTGCGTTATTTTATAGTTGTAATCGTTTATAAATTTTTCAGAACTAGGCCATCATGTTTTCAGCTTAATGCTATCATAAAGCATATCAAGATAAATGACATAATGGAGTGACACCATGAGCGAAAATGTAGGCTTTGCTGGCCAAATTGGTCCTGAACATATCTCTCAAGTAGTTGAAAAAGGTTTTAAATCAATTATCAATAATCGTCCGGATATGGAAGGTGGCCCTGAACAGCCAACCAGCGTACAAATTGAGGAGGCTGCTCGTAGTGCAGGTCTAGATTATGTCTTCCAGCCAGTAGTTGCTGGCCAGATTACCGAGCTTGATGTGCGCACCTTTGCTAACCATTATAACGAATTACCAAAGCCGATCTTGATGTTCTGCCGTACAGGAAATCGCTCTAATAATTTATATCAGCTGGCGAAACAGATGGACCTGCTGGATGGCTAAGGTATTTGGGGGAAATGTACTTTTAGTCAACATCTCCTTTTAGTTTCAGAGCTCGACCTATGAATAAATTCTTACTGGTTATATGTTGCAGTCTTGCATTGATGGGTTGTAGTTCAATGCATTTTAAGCCTACTGTGGGTGTCAGTATGGGAACTTCTGTTTAACTTTTAAAAAGAAGTTCTCAAAAAAAACAGCGCCGAAGCGCTGTTTTTTTATTAATTAAGAATATATTCTTTTTTACGTACTTTTCCATTTGGTGCAGTAATACTTAAAATCAGACTATCACGTTCATCACAGTCTTTAAGCTTATATTCATAATAAACTTGAGAACTTGTTTTAAAGCTATTAGGAGTTAAAAGATTAAATACATTTGGCACTGTAGCATTTCCGCTCCATAACTCTGCAGTACATGATTTTTCATTGTCTTTAGTATTATCTTCAGCAGTCACTGATACTACTGTTCCTGTTGGCATTGGTACTGATTGAGCATTATTACCAAAAACATTAAAACTGAATTTAGCTCTATCTGTAATTTTCTCATCTACTACAGTAGGGGTGTCGTAGCTGAAAGCAAATATCAACTGTTGACGTATTACTGCTTGCAAATTCTGATTACAAGTACCTTGTATATTAGGCTGTGTGATACTACTTGGTGTACAAGTATTACCGATGGCACCTCTCTTATATAAAAACTCACCAAGCGCATTTTCAAAGATATTATTTTCATTATCATCACGGAAAAAATCACCAATATTACTAGTTAATTCATCAATACCCGCTGTATATAAATTATCTGAGTTCTTGTCGATATAAGATTTATCTCCTTCAACATACGCTAATACTGTTACACGATTGTCAGCAGGACGTGGATCTTGTGTTTGTAATTCCACACTACATTCGCCATTTACAGTTGAACAGTTAGGTGTAATACTACCACCCTCTGTATTAAAACTTACGACTGTACCATCTGGTACTTTATTTCCTACACGATCACGTAGTCGAGCTGTGATAGTAGCTTTATCCCCATCTACATTCCACTGTAAAGCATTTTTACTTACAGAAAGACTAAAACCATTTTGTGTTACACGGCCTGTTGCTACTGAAACATCTTTAGATAATGCAGTAACCTGTGAGTCACTTACTAAAGTCGCCTTAATTTCTACAGGGCCAGGAATACTTCCTGGGAATACATCAACAATAACTCGCCCTTGATCATCAGACTTAATTATTTTACTTGTTTTATTATTTAAAGAAACAAATGAAAAATCATTTGGTGCGTAAACTAGCTCAACGTTCACATCCTGATTACGTGCAGGAATGTTGTTTGAATATACTGTAAATTCAACTTTTCCAGATGAACTTGATCCACTACTTAGAATGCCTAATTTTAACTCTCCAGAAGTATAAACTATGGAGTTTGCCTTAATCGCATTAATATTCACATTTTGAGTTGTAGTGACAGCCCCATTGTTTGCTAAAAGTGTTAATTTTTGAGTACCAGTACATAATTGACCACCGCTTGAAATAGCAGTATAGATAGTTTCAACAATCCCTTGATTAGAAAAAATTTCATTCGTGCTAAATGTTCCACATTCAGCTTCAAAGTTAACCTTAATATTGTTTAAAAGTACACCAGTATTTTTATCAACAGTATTTGCAGTTAATCTAACTGAGCCACCCGCTTCAATTGATGTACTTTCTAATTTAACGTTATCAAACTTAGTTTGTAATTGACCAATAGTGAAGTTTGTTGCCGCGGATTGAGCAGTATTTTCATTCATCTCAGCTGCAGCTGAAATTTTATACGCACCTGTTATTTGATCATCAACTGGTTTAATTGCAATGACAGCGACACCATTCATATCTGTCAATACAGAAGCATTGCTAGTACTAAATGCAATTCCTTCACCTGAAAAAGTAACTAATACACCACTTAAAGGTGATTTATTTTCATCTGTCACTTTAACTTGCGCAATAGCACCAGCACTTGTAATTACTGTAGTTATTTTGCCATTCTCATCAATGATTTCTACATTACTAATATTAAGTTTAGAAACTTCAGGATTTTCAATACCATTATCTGAACCTCCCCCAGTATTACCGGAATTTGATCCACTATTATAATATCCGTCACTACCACCACCGCCGCAGCCGGCCAACATTAGTGCAAAAGTAAGAGCAGATAACTTCATACTTAATTGTTTACTAATCATTTAAATCCCCAAATCCCTCTATCTTTAGAGTTTGTTATCAATCTTTATTTAATTATGCATTATGTAACCACAGTTAAGCTTTTATGTAAATAAAGGTAAGCCAAATGTTTTGTATGCTAGCTTATAGCAATCAAATAAATTTGATAAGAGCAATAAATGTACGATTTAATCATTATCGGCGCAGGCACAGCAGGAATTAGTGCTTATAAAGAAGCTATTAAATATACCCAAAATATTTTAATTATTAATGCCGGTTCATGGGATACAACATGTGCTCGTGTAGGCTGTATGCCGAGCAAGCTTCTGATTTCTTCTGCTAACCGTATGCATGAGATAAAAACTGCAGAAAATCTCGGATTACAGCATGATGCCGTAATAAATACCTCCACCGTTATGGATCGCCTGCATAAGCTTCGTGATCATTATATTCGGGCCACTTTAAAAGAAGTAGAACAATGGGATTCAACTCATAAGGTATCAGGGCACGCAAAATTTACCAATGCTCAAACAGTCCAAGTAGACGGAAAATCTTATCAAGCTAAAAGTTTTATTATTGCAGTAGGCTCTCGACCAAATTTTGATGCTACCTTAAAAGATGAACTAGGCGATAAACTCCTGACATCTGATGAAATCTTTGAACTTACACAGCTACCTAAATCCTTAGCAGTGATTGGTAGTGGTGTTATTGCAATTGAATTGGCTCAAGCCATGCAACGTTTAGGGGTACGTACTACTATGTTTGCTCGTAGTCAGAAAATAGGTGCACTCACCAGTCCAACTCTACAAGCTTTGGTTAGAGAGCAATTAAATAACGAGCTGGATATCAAATTTAAAACTTTACCTAATCAAGTCAAACTCCTTACTGATCAGGTAAAAATTGACTATATAGAGAATGATCAAAAACAAAGTCTTGAAGTAGATTATGTACTCTCAGCTACTGGACGTAGTTCTAATTTAGATCGATTAGGTTTGGAAAAAATTAATCCTGAATTCCAAGATGTTAAAAAGCTACCTATTAATAAAAAAACCAAGCAATTAGAAAACTTGCCTATTTTTATTGTTGGCGATGCAGCCCCTGATGTCCCAATTCAACATGAAGCTGCCCATAATGGTAAAGAAGTGGTCCAGAACTGCTTAAATTTTCCAGATGTTCAGCCTATTTCTGCCCTAACTCCTTTGGCAATCGTATTTAGCCAACCAGAAATGGCGATTATTGGACAAAGTTTCAAACAGCTAGAAGAGAAAAATACGGAATATATTAGAGGCTTTGTATCTTATGAAAGACAGGGACGCGCGTTAATTCTTTCAGAAAATAAAGGTGGGGCTGAAGTATATATAGATAAAATGTCAGGAAAATTATTAGGTGCTGAATTATTCTGCCCTCAAGCCGAACATCTAGCACACATACTAGCCTGGATGATTGATGCAGAACAAGATATTCATCAGATTTTGGCAAAGCCTTACTATCATCCGACTTTAGAAGAAGGGCTGAGAACAGCATTTAAACATGCTCGTCGTCAGCTTGATCAACAGGAAGTAATTGACAATTCTTAAATATATTAAAGAAGTATTGATAGATAAAATTTAATTACTTCAAACAATATGGTGCAGCTAATAGCTCTGAAGTTTTGGCTGCACCTTGTTACTCTTTAACTCATTTTTTAGATCAGAAAATATCAATAGAAAAAGTTGTAAGCATGAAACCCCACGCATAAAAAAAGCCCCCTGCGTGAGCAGAGGGCTTTTTAGGAATAATGAGCTGGCGATGACTTACTCTCACATGGGAGACCCCACACTACCATCAGCGCTAAGAGGTTTCACTTCTGAGTTCGGGAAGGGATCAGGTGGTTCACTCTTGCTATGGTCGCCAGCACA
>NZ_VOZF01000034.1:0-24970 GCF_013419905.1 Acinetobacter sp. YH12046 | reverse complement strand
ATAATTCAAGTGAATTTGTTTGAAAGAAGAACTTTAAAAGCTTTATTTTCACCCGATAAAATACCCATAAAACAAGAGGAAGCTCATTTGAGCTTCCTCTTGTGAAAAATTGTGGGACAGCAATGCCCAAACAGGTGCTTTTAATGTTAAATGTAGCGTCGAATTTAAAGAGCCTAAGGGCAAGAAATTAACGGTGACGTTTTTTCCAGTGTTTAGCACGATTCGCTTTGGCACGATCGGCTGCTTCATCTTTAGAAATTTTATTACCTAATGCTGCACCACCCGCAGCACCGAGTGCTGAACCGATGTAACCGCCATTAGAACCGCCCATGTTTTTACCTACGGTATAACCAGCACCACCACCTAAAGCACCACCAATTGCAGATGAGGTACGGTTTTTCTTGTTACTTGCAACAGCAGCACCACCTGCACCACCTAATGCAGCACCAATTGTTGCGCCAGTGTTGCCCCCCATGTTTTTGCCCAGTGCAGTACCAGCAACGCTACCTAAAGCACTTGCTGCTGCCACACGTGCAGTACTGTCTGCATGCGCACTCACTGTCATCATTGAGCCTGCAGCCATTGCAGCACTCAGTAAAATTGCATTGAGTTTCATGTTGTAACTCCGTGTCCCTGATAGGACTTTCATATGTTAGTGTGTTTCGACGCAGAAAATGTAACAAATCATGCCCAAAAGAATGTGAAGATCTACCTCCATATTTAATGTGTTTATTTGCCAATTTGTAAAATGAGAAATAAATAAGGATCGAATTGAGCAGAAAAAATCCAAAACTGAAGATTTTATTTATATTTGTTAACAAATGGCGGTGACATCGCTGCATCTAAACACTGACTTACTGAATAATGATGTTCATTGACCCAGAGAATCGTTAAACTAGGCGCAATTTTTTGATTTCGCTGTGCTAAATCACTGTTTAGTTTAGTCACAGCCTTATGTTTGAGATTTTTTAGAAAATGAAAGAATCGTTACGTTTACGATTAGACCAACTCTCTGACCGTCATGAAGAACTGACTGCGTTATTGGCAGATGTTGAAGTGATTTCGGACAACAAGCGTTTTCGCCAGTTATCACGTGAGCATAATGATTTAACCGAGATTACCAACGTTTGGACCAAGTACAAACAGGCTGAAGAAGATATTGAAACTGCGCAAGCCATGCTGTCTGATCCTGACTTTAAGGAAATGGCGCAGGAAGAGATTAAGGAAAATAAAGCCCTGATCGAACAGCTTGAGGCTGATTTGAATATCCTGATGATTCCAAAAGATCCGAATGATGCCAACTCTGCTTATTTGGAAATTCGTGCCGGAACAGGTGGTGACGAAGCTGCGATTTTCTCGGGTGATTTATTCCGTATGTATAGCAAATATGCGGAATCTCAAGGTTGGCGTATTGAAATCCTGTCTGAAAATGAAGGTGAGCATGGTGGCTATAAAGAAGTCATCTGCCTGGTGAATGGTGAAGGGGTATATGGTCGCCTGAAATTTGAAAGTGGAGCACACCGTGTACAACGTGTGCCTGCGACAGAATCGCAAGGTCGTGTACATACTTCAGCATGTACTGTAGCAATTCTTCCAGAAGTGGATGTAGATACTTCAGTCGACATTAACCCGGCTGACCTACGTATCGACACTTACCGCGCATCAGGTGCTGGTGGTCAGCACATTAACAAAACTGACTCTGCGGTGCGTATTACGCACATTCCAACCGGTACTGTGGTGGAATGTCAGGATGAACGTTCACAGCATAAAAACAAAGCCAAAGCGATGGCTTTATTGGTTTCACGTCTGGAAAATGCCAAACGTGCCGCAGCAGATGCAGCGACTTCTGAAATGCGCCGTGACCTGGTCGGTTCGGGTGACCGTTCAGAACGTATTCGCACCTATAACTATCCACAAGGTCGTATGACCGATCACCGTATTAACCTGACTTTATATAAGCTGGATGCCGTGATGGAAGGTGATCTGACTGAGCTATTAGACAGTCTGCATCGTGAATATCAGGCCGATCAGTTGGCCATGCTTGCACAGCAGAATGGTGGCTAATGAACATTCAAGAAGCACTGGCTTTACGTGGTGAACCTGAAAGTTATGAACGTCAGGAAAATGCCTGGCTGTTGGAACACATTACCAAGATTGATGCTTTTGATCTGGTAATGAAAAAAGACCAGCAGTTAACGCCTGAACAGGAACAGGCCTATGTCGAAAGCCTGGCGAGGATTGCTGCAGGTGAGCCATTGGCCTATGTCACAGGTTCACAACCGTTCTGGACTTTGGATCTAAAAGTCACTAAAGATACGCTAGTACCACGCCCGGATACCGAAGTGCTGGTCGAAACAGTCCTGAAATTAGACCTGCCGGAAGATGCACGAATTGTTGACTTGGGAACTGGTACCGGTGCTATTGCCTTGTCACTGGCGTCTGAGCGCCCTAACTGGTCTGTTACCGCTTCGGATATTTATGAACCCACACTGGAAGTTGCGAAATATAATGCGGAACAGCATGATTTAGATCAGGTGCAGTTTGTGCTTGGTTCCTGGCTAAAACCATTTGGTCGGCAGTTCTTTGATGCGATTGTATCTAATCCACCGTATATTGATGCAGACGATGAGCATATGCCTGATCTGGCGACTGAGCCGGAACGTGCGCTGGTTTCAGACAAAAATGGTCTGGCTGATATTGAGATGATTATTCAGCAAGCTAAAAAGCATCTAACCGTAAATGGCTGGGTTGTGCTTGAGCACGGCTATGATCAGGGCGATGCGGTCCGCCATCTGTTTACTCAAGCTGGCTATAAACAGGTCCGTACAGTGAAAGATTATGGCGGAAATGACCGGGTAACTTTAGGTCAGTGGCCACATTAATTTTTAAAGCTTGATTTAATAAAAAAGCGACCTGGATAGGTCGCTTTTTTAATTCTTTTATTCAATAAATTATGACTTTTTAATCACATCTCGCCAGCGCAGTAAGCGGGTTTCGAACAATTTCATAATGCTATCGGTGATTTTGCCTAGGACTGCTAACAGGATAATCGCAATAATCACAATATCCGGACGTGAAGTTTCACGACCATCACTGAGCAGATAACCAATCCCTTGAGTGGCAGCAATCAATTCAGCTGCAATCATAAACATCCAGGATAAACTCAGGCTATTCCTTAAGCCAGTCAATATTCCCGGTGAGGCAGCAGGCAATACAATCTGCTGAACCTGTTGCCAGTATTTCAGGCGATAGACTTTTGCGACTTCAATCAGCTTACGATCCACACCCTGAATCGCTGCCACAGTATTGGTATATGTCGGGAAGAAGGCACCAATCGCGATCAAGGTGATTTTAGAAGATTCATCAATCCCTAACCAAAGTAAAAGTAACGGAATCCAAGCCAGACTCGGAATGGATTTAATTGCAGAAAACGTTGGTTCCAGAAAATCTTCTGCATGTCTGTTTAGCCCAACCAGGATCGCAAAGATCAGTCCCAATCCACTACCAATCCCAAAGCCAAGAAAAACCCGCCAGCTACTGGTCCAGATGTGTTGCCATAAATCGCCCTCAGCCAGTTCAGTAAAGGACTGAAACAGGCTACTCGGTGCAGGCAACAGATAAGGTTCGATTACGCCATTACGGACCAGTATTTCTACCAATACGATAAAAATAACAGGCAGGGTGAGGGCTTTGATCAGCGAAATGCTGCGTGGTAACACAGCGGATTTTGACTGTTCTTCCACGCTCAACTGTTCCGAGATGCTTTTCGGTATAGCCATTACTTAGTTGCAACCTTTTTAGCATAGCGGGCATCAAATAATTGAGTCACGACCTGATTGACATTGGTTCCTTTACGAACCAGTTCTTCTTCCGTCAGGATACGACCAGCTTTTTGTAATGCCCCGGTATGTTTGGTGGTTGGAATATTCTGATCCAGATTAGTACGGCTGAGTTGAAGCTTGGCGACTTCAATCGGAAGCTTGGCTTCACGTGCCAGTAATTCAGCCAATTTGTCGGGATTGGCTTTCGCCCATTGACGTGCCTGTTCATAAGCTTTAATCACTGCTTCAATCGCTTCCGGACTGGATTTGGCAAACTGGTCTTTTACGCTCAGTACGCTATAAGAATTAAAACTGACATTGCGATATAGTAATTTGGCACCTGACTGTGCCTGCGCAGATGCCATTAAAGGATCAAGGCCTGCCCAGGCATCGACCTGTTTACGCTCTAACGCAGTCTTACCATCCGGATGCTGTAAATGAACGAGCTCTACATCGCGTTTGCCCAAACCAATCGTATCTAAGGCTTGTAAAGTAAATAAGAAAGGATCTGTACCTTTAGTGGCAGCAATCTTTTTACCTTTCAAATCTTTCAGAGATTTGATATTTGAATCTTTATTAACGACCAGTGCTGTCCATTCAGGCTGGCTCTGAATATAAACCGTTTTAATCGGGCTACCATTGGCGCGGCTAAGCACTGCCGCTAAACCTGCAGTAGAAGCAAAATCTGTGCTACCGCTATTTAGATATTCGAGTGAGCGGTTACTGCCTTGGCTAAATACCCATTTAATCTTGGTTTTTAGCAAAGCTTTTTCTAGCAGTTTCTGTTCTTTAACCACCAGACTGGTCGGTGCGTAATAGGCATAATCCAATTTTAATTCAGATGGAATCGCTGCGTTAGCCAAGCCGGTAAAGAAAGAAATAGAAAGACCGAGTAAAGTCAGACCCGAAGTTCTTAATGTTTTTTTCATGAATATCTCAATCTTGAATTAAATTTTTTACATTCATATCGATAAATCGATAAGCACACAAAAAAGAAAAAAAGATAATCAAATCAAAAAATGAAATAATTAACAGTTTTAAATATAGGTATTTGTTTTTATTTGAATTTATTAAATAAAGAATAGAAAGGTTTTGCTTAGATAAAATTTTAAAAATGGTATGGCGTAAATTGATAAGCTGTTTTTTTAATCATTCGTCTTTGCAGTAGGAAGTTTTATAAATAACGAGTGCCATAAAAAAAGCGATGCATTAGCATCGCTTTTTGAGTCACTATTTTATCAATCTGGATAGCTTACATTGGGTAGTCTTGCAGACAGTCATAAACCTCGACTTGATCTAGGCTACCAGTTTCCATTGCCAGGCAAAGAGCCACGACTTTGGCAGTATCAGCAAGATATTGTTCATCTTTCAGTGCAATACCTTGTTGTAATGCAACGATGCGCTCAGCCGGAATTTCAAGCGATTTCGCAGCTTCAGTGGCATCAATCTGGTTAAAGAAGTGCACAATAGCATCTTTGAGGGCAGAATCAGACGCATTCAAGATGCCTTGATTCAATTGCTCTGCATTAAGATCGGTCGAAGAAACTAAAGCCTGGGCGAAGTTTTGAACAAGATTTTGTCCAAGAACATCAGTCATCTTTAACATGGAAAATACCTTCAACAAGGAAAGAGGGAAAGGGAGTACAGCCAAAAGTGAAGCACTAAAAATTGATTGAAAAATAAACTATATTAATAGGGAATGCAAAGCATTATGGATGACCGTTCAGTCCTCTATTTTTGGGCTGTAAGCCTTGAAAAATATAACTGTTGAGAAAATATAAATTTAAATTTATATGCTAAATTTTAATCGTTTTTAAGTCTTATTAAATATAAATTATCTAGTAATATTTTGTCTATAGGCACCTGGACTAACCCCTGTCCATTTTTTAAAGGCACGATGAAAAGCACTGACTTCCTGGAAGTTAAGCTGATCACTGATGTCCTGCAAACTTTGATCCGTACGGGTTAATAGTTCAATGGCTGTATCACGACGAATTTCATTTTTGAGCTGTTGATAAGTCACACCTTCATTTTTAAGACGCCGTTGCATGGTGGCTTCAGACATATTCATTTTCAAAGCAAGCTCATTCAGTTCAAGCCATTCAGCCGGAGGTACTTTTAAAAGCTGTTTGCGGATCTGTGCACTTAGCGCATAAGGATTTTTAAAGCGAACTAGCAGGTTATGCGGAGTCTGTTGAATAAACTGATACCAGGAGGTTTGATCCTGTTTTACTGGGAGCTGCAAATAGGCTGCATCAAACTGGATATAGTTTTCACTGGCCTGATATTCAATCTGCTCACAAAAACGGACTTTATAATCAAAATCATCGAGTGGTGCGGCACATTTCAGTTGAATCTGATTAAGTAAAACCCGCTGTCCGCTTAACCAGCATAGCAGGGTATGAATCAGCATTAGATAGGTTGCATAACTAAACATGCGCTTGGTCTGGTTCTGGTCATAGATCACGATATAGGCAAAGTTTTCTTCGACCATCAGTGTGCTGTGCAGATCATCCAGAATCAGATTAAAAAATTGCAGGATTTGCTGCAGAGCTTTTTCCAGCGTATCGGTCTGTAACAGCATTTTTGACAAGAGTTTGAAACTGCCACGGCGCATTGGATGGCTGTCCATGCCAAAAAATTCGTCATTCATGCTATCGGCAAGTGCAGTCCATAGCGCGGCATACTGCGCCACTGACACCCGTGCTTTAGCGGAATGAAGAATCTCTAATGGAATGGCAGCCTTAGTTAAAATCGCAGCAATATCATAATGCTGTGCTTTGGCATTCAGCAGTGCTTCATGAACCAGATCAATCGAAATGGTTCCCTTACTATATTCCAAGGCTGGTAAATGCATAGCCAGTCAGATATCCCTTCTTTATTGTCCAAATCCATCAGTGAAGATGCAACATTTGGAAATTGTACAGAATAAAATCTCTGTTTACTCTGCCTATTAAGTCGTAGCTTGTCATAAAAATAGGAACAGGACATTAACATGAAAATTCAGGGAAAAGTGATTGTGGTAACTGGTGGTGCATCAGGTCTGGGTGCAGCCACAGCGACTCATCTGGTGGAACAGGATGCAAAAGTGATTCTGGTGGATATGAACCAGGAGCAGGGCAATGCCTTACAACAGCAACTGGGTGAGCAGGCTGAATTTGTACAACTGGATGTAACGGATGAGCAGGCGGTTGAAGCTTTCTTTAATCATGTTGAAAATCAGTATGGCCAACTCAATGGCTTGGTGAACTGTGCTGGTATTGCACCTTCTGCCAAGGTACTGGGCCGCAATGGAATCCATGAACTGGCGATGTTCCAGAAAGTGTTGAATATCAATGTAAGTGGCACATTCAATATGCTTCGTTTTGCAGCGGCTTTAATCGCGAAGTATGAGCTGCAAACCGATGAAGAGGAGCGCGGTGTAATCGTGAATACGGCTTCAGTTGCAGCCTTTGATGGTCAGATTGGTCAGACAGCTTATTCTGCGTCTAAAGGTGCAGTCGTTGCGATGACGCTGCCACTCGCGCGTGAGCTGGCACGTGAAGCGATTCGTGTCATGACCATTGCACCCGGCATTATGGAAACCCCAATGCTGAAAGGCATGCCGCAAAATGTACAGGATGCTCTGGGGCAGATGGTTCCATTTCCGCCGCGTCTGGCTAAACCTCAGGAGTTTGCCCAGTTAGTAGGTCATATCTTCGAAAATAGCTATCTGAACGGTGAAGTGATTCGTCTGGATGGCGCCATCCGTATGGCTCCAAAATAAGTTCGAGCCAACGAAGCAAAATACAAAAGTCAGAGTAGATAGGTTTATTCACTCTATATGGAAAATTAAAAGATAAGTAAGGGATATACGCAGTGCTTTTAAATGACGAACAGAAAATGATTCAGGAAATGATGCGAAACTATTCGCAGCAAAAACTGAAACCCACCGCTGGTTTAAGGGATAAAACGGCTCAATTTCCAGCACAAGAATTGAAAGAACTCGGTGCACTCGGTGCACTCGGTATGACCGTGTCTGAACAATGGGGTGGAGCAGGCCTGGACTATGTGTCGCTGGTACTGGCCCTTGAGGAAATCGCTGCTGGAGATGGAGCCATATCGACCATTGTCAGTGTGCAGAATTCATTACCTTGCGGGATTACCCAGCGTTATGGTACCGAGAAACAAAAGCAGAAATACCTGACCAAACTGGCAACTGGTGAATGGTTGGGGTGTTTCTGCCTGACGGAACCTCAAGCTGGTTCCGATGCCAGCGCACTAGAATGTAAGGCAGAACGTGATGGCGATGAATGGGTATTAAATGGCACCAAGCAGTTTATTACTACCGGTAAGCATGCCCAGATTGCACTGGTATTTGCAGTGACAGATAAATCTGCGGGCAAGAAAGGAATCTCATGTTTCTTGGTACCTACCGATAGTCCAGGATATATCGTCTCGAATCTGGAAGAAAAAATGGGGCAGCATTGTTCCGATACCGCGACCATTATTTTTGATCAATGCCGGATTCCGGCTGAGAACCTGCTCGGAAAAGAAGGTGAAGGCTACAAGATTGCCTTGTCTAATCTGGAATCTGGCCGGATCGGGATTGCGGCACAATCCGTAGGTATGGCACGAGCTGCACTGGATGCTGCTGTTGAATATGCCAATGAACGTAAATCTTTTGGTGTAGAGCTGGTGCAGCATCAGGCAGTAGCATTCCGTCTCGCAGATATGGCCACCCAGATTGAGGCAGCAAGACAACTGGTCTTACATGCAGCAACGCTTAAAGATGCAGGATTACCATGCTTAAAAGAAGCGTCCATGGCTAAACTGTTTGCTTCGACTATAGCAGAGCGAGTCTGCTCGGATGCGATTCAGATTCATGGCGGTTATGGCTATGTCTCAGATTTCCCGGTTGAACGTATTTACCGTGATGTCAGAGTGAGCCAGATTTATGAAGGTGCATCAGATATTCAGCGTCTGGTCATTGCCCGGGAAGTGAGCAAAGTTTAAAAGTCATGAAATAGCCGACTGTTCAAATCCTGCAGCTCATTTGAGGGAGATGGAAATTGTGAGGGTCTATAAAACATGGTCAATTATTGATAAAGCGAAAAGTGACTCAGTAGAGTGACACCTAACATGTCCTAGCAATAGGGCATGTTATATAAAACCGGCATTGCAATGGAATTCGCAGACGGTAGACAGAACAACAAATACAACGGACACAGACATAAAGTCTGTTTATAAACGGAATAGAGGTTGTCGTGATGAAGACACTAGAACAAGCGTATCGTGAATTTGATTTTGACACTATGGTTCAACAACATCTGGCAGGAACGCCAGATTCACTCAATGCCTATACAGAATGCTGTGGACGTTTTCTGGGACAAAACCGGATCGCGTTAATCTGGGAAGGTAAAAATGGCAAGACCCAATATTGGACTTTTGAACAATTGGCTGAGGCTTCAGGACAATTGGCTCATTATATGACCTCACTGGGTTTACAAGCAGGAGACTGTATTGCCGGACTGCTCCCACGAACCCCAGAATTATTAATTACCATTCTAGCCACCTGGCGTATTGGTGCGATTTATCAGCCTTTATTTACCGCTTTTGAAAGCAAGGCAATCGAGCATCGTATTAATACCGCACATACCCGACTCATTATTACCAATCAGGAACAGCGAGCGAAACTGAATGATCTGGATATTCCACATATTTTAACCGTCCATCAAACGCCTGAAAGTATCAATCAGGATGCAGATTTCTGGACTGAACTGAAGCAATATCCAACTGAGTTTGAGCCGGTTCAAGGTCATTTTAGTGACATTTTCCTGATGATGTTTACTTCAGGTACAACGGGGCTGGCAAAATCAGTGCCTGTTCCCCTTAAAGCTTTACTGGCATTTAAAGGCTATATGCTGCACGCCGTAGATTTACGTGACGAAGATACTTTCTGGAATCTGGCAGATCCGGGTTGGGCTTATGGTCTGTATTATGGAATTGCAGGTCCATTAAGTTTGGGGCATAGCATTATTCTGGATGAACGTGCCTTTAGTGTAGACAATGCTGTTGAAGTCATTAAAAAATATCGGGTGAATAACCTGACTGGTTCTCCAACTGCATTCCGGATGTTCTTTGGCTTTAAGGAGAAATTTGATGCTGAGATTAGCTCGTGTTTACGTGTGGTCAGTAGTGCAGGTGAGCCATTAACGCCTGAAGTCATTCAGTGGTTTAATCATGAAATGGACGTGAATATCTACGACCAGTATGGACAGACTGAACTTGGGATGGTGATTGCCAATCATCATGCGCTGGAGCATCACAAGAAAATCGGTTCTGCTGGCTTTGCCATTCCAGGACATCGTTTTGCAGTTTTAAATAAAGAGCATCAGGAAGTCGAAAAAGGTGGTATTGGTACTTTGGCCATGGACTACTCAGCCTCACCTTTGATGTGGTTTGAAGGCTATGGCGGTAATAATCGGAAAGCCTTTGTGGGACAGTACTATTTAACAGGAGATACCGTAAAACTGAATGAACATGGTGGAATAGATTTCATTGGTCGTGCGGATGATGTCATTACGACTTCGGGTTATCGAGTTGGACCTTTTGATGTAGAGAGTACCTTGCTGGAGTGTGAAGAGGTGCTCGAGTCCGCTGTGGTTGGAAAACCAGATCCGGAACGTACCGAAATTGTGAAAGCCTTTGTAGTGCTTAAATCACAATATGCCGCTAGTGAAGAACTGATGCTGAAATTGCAAAACTATGTGCGTTCCCGTTTATCTAAACATGCCTATCCGAAAGAGATTGAGTTTGTAAGTGATTTACCTAAAACATCTAGCGGTAAAATTCAGCGTAATCTGCTTAAACAACAGGAAATTGCTAAGATTCAAGGCATTAAACAGGTCAGTTAATATATTCATTTAAATATATTGAAAAGGTCGCAATTGCGGCCTTTTTTATACGATTAATTTGTTTATGTTCGAATTTATCAGAGAAAATAATTGTCATTACAATATAATATATTTCATCTTTTAAATAAAATAAATCAAAAATTTAGCCTCTTATTAAGAGGCTAAATTGAAGGTGGAATTCTTATTTACTTATAGATCAACTTTTTTGTGCTCAGCATCTGGTTCCCCAGCTTCGCCAGTCACACCACCTTTTAATGCCTTAAATAGCTGCGTTACTTTGTTATCGGTGACATTCCAGTATTCTGCACTTTCAGCTTCAGCAATCAGTACACGCACGCTAGGATCATCTTTACCTTCAAACCAGTTTTCTGCCCATGGATTCCATAATTTTTCAATCAAAATACGGTCAGTACTGATCTGTGCATTTGCGCTGATTGATACATAAATACCATCAGAAGGTTTAGCGAAAGACAGGCCAATCTGAGTACGACCAGTATTGGCAGCTTTCACCAGATCATTGGTGTCACGCATGATGAAATACAAATTCTGATCTTCATTCATTTGCTCAGAATTGAGCATGGTCATTGGCTGAGAATGAATTTCCTGACTTTCGGTCATATGGCTGATCATGGTGTAACGCACATCTTTAATTAGTTCCCATAATTTTTCACGATTATTATGCTGATTTTGTTCGTTCATCTATATGCTCCATACTATTTTTGAAAGCGAGGATAATTACTATTCCTTAAGCAGCTTAATCATATTTAGGAATGGATACAGAGGGTCTCACTGAACTGATACATTTTCCTACTGAATTGCAGGTAGCAGCTACAGAAGTGCTAAACAATCGAAATTCAGTTACAGGGTGATAAAAGAATAGAAGAACGAGGTTCCAGGAAGATGTAATACGTGAATAAATTAAGTGGCATATAGATCAAGTTAAGTGCATTCATAATATGACTATTACATATTTATTAGGACACTATCAGCTTGATACGGAGCATTTAACTGATATGCTATTTAGCGCTAGTATTGCCAAGCCATTTATTGATTTGCTGTTTATGCGCAAAGAAGTTAATTTGCTCGAGATTTATCCGCATATTGAAATTTCGGTAATTGCACTTTTTGTGGCACATGCTTCTTAAAAATCTTCGAAACAAGGAACGACGTTGTCTATATCGACTATGGATGCCATATCCCCAGAGTTTGAACTCACCGATGCTGAATTGCACTTATATAGTCGCCAGATTCTTCTGGATGGTTGGGATATTGAAGCACAGGAAAAGCTGAAATTTTCTAATATCTGTATCGTGGGGTGTGGCGGGATTGGTTGTGCCTTGGCAGAACTTCTGGCACGAGCGGGTGTAGGCAAAATTACTCTGATTGATCCTGATACCATCGAGATGAGTAATCTACAACGACAACTGGCATTTACGCCAAATGATTTAGGCTTTTATAAGGCAGAAATACTCGCGAAAAGGCTGGCTCAGATTAATCCGAATGTTCAGGTTGAATATATTAATCAGGCTTTAACAACTGAAAATGCAGAAAGTATCATTGAACATCAAGATCTGGTGCTGGATGGATGTGATCAGTTCGAGACACGTTATCTGATCAATCAAAGCTGTGTAAAACTGAATGTGCCTTTAATCAGTGCTTCTGCGATTGGTTTGCAAGGGCAACTGTTCATGATGGAAGGGGATTCAGCTTGCTATGCCTGCCTGTTTCCACCTGAACATCAGGCTGATACCAGTTTGCGTTGTGCAGACTCAGGCGTCTTGGCGACTACGCCAAATGTGATGGCGAGTTTGCAAGCTCATCATGCATTGCTTTATTTAGGCCTGGGTAAAATGCCACTTAGACAGAAACTTCTACTCTGGGATGGTCTGAGTTTCAAACAGCGCATTTTAAGTTTCGAAAAAGATACAGATTGCCCGGTCTGTCAGGCAAGATAGGCCTGCAAAATTTAATTTTTTTGCTACACTGCATGTAATTAATTTTTCCTAAGACATTATGAAAAAAAATATCTGGTTAGATGGAATACGTTCGGTTGCCCGTATGGGTGAAACCGCAGTAGTTGCGGCGAAGGCCGGCATTAAATATGCCACTGAAAAGCCAAGTAATGCCAAACTCATGCGTGAAACATTTGAGTCTTTAGGCTCAACCTATATCAAGCTCGGTCAGTTTATTGCCAGTACGCCGTCGCTGTTTCCGCGTGAATATGTGGAAGAGTTTCAGGGCTGTCTGGATCAAACACCGACCTTGCCATTCAGCTATATCCAGGAAGTGCTAGCATCAGAGTTTTCTGGCCGAAACTTGGATGAAATCTTTGCCTCAATTGAGGAAACACCACTGGCTTCTGCTTCCATTGCACAGGTACATGCGGCCAAGCTGGTTTCTGGTGAAGATGTGGTCATTAAAGTACAAAAACCGGGTGTGGAAACAATTCTATATACCGATTTAAATGTATTGCATTGGGCGACCAAACTGCTGGAAAAAGCAGTGCCGAAAGTAAAATTTGCGTCATTGGCAGATATTGTCGAAGAAATCAAAACCCGAATGGTGCGTGAGGTTGACTTCATCGAGGAAGCACAAAATCTGGATGATTTCGTCAATTATCTGAATATCACCAATAATAAGGCAGCAACTGCTCCTAAGGTTTATCATCAATATTCAACACGTCGTGTGCTGACCATGCAACGTTTATATGGCGTGCCACTGACTGATTTTGAAGTGGTGAAAAAGGTCGCTAAAGACCCGTCACAGGTTCTCATCACTGCAATGAACACCTGGTTTGGCAGCCTGATGATGTGTAACAGTTTCCATGCTGATTTACACGCGGGTAATCTGATGCTGCTTGAAGATGGTCGTGTGGGCTTTATTGATTTTGGTATTGTCGGCCAGCTTAAACCAGAAGTCTGGACAGCGTGTATGGCCTTTATGGATGCCTTGCAGCATACCAATTATACCCTGATGGCAGAGAATATGCTGAAAATGGGTATGACTGCAGTTGAGATTGATACCAAAGTGCTTGCGGCTGATCTTGAACGTTTATTTAGTGGTGTGATGTTAGCTGATCCTCAGGATCTATTAACTTCAAGCCCTGCAGATCTCAACGATATCATGATGGATATGGTAGCAGTCGGTGAACGTCATGGCATTCGTTTCCCACGTGACTTTGCTTTATTGTTCAAGCAAATGCTGTATTTCGACCGTTTCATGAGAATTCTGGCGCCGTATACAGATATCTATGCAGATCAGCGTTTGCAGATGGTTCAGACTATGGACCCAAATTTGCTGTTAAAGCACTAATTTAATCCCTCCCGTCCTTCCTTTAAGAAAGGGAGGCTTTCATTACAAAATAAATAGAAGTGATGAAAGTCCCTCTGTATTAAAGAGGGATTTAGGGAGATTATTGGTAAATATTAAATTCCGAGTTTTAAAATGGACGCAATTATTATTGAAGGCTTAAAGGTCGATACAGTAGTCGGCTGCTTTAATTGGGAGCGTCAAATCATTCAGCCTTTAATGCTGGATCTAAACATTCGTACCAACTTAGAACAAGCGGCACAGTCAGATGAACTGGAAGATACTTTGAATTATGCCGAAATCTGCGAGATTTCAGCGCGGGTGATTCAGGAAGCTCAGCCAAAATTGATCGAACATGCAGCAAAACTGGTACTAGACGCGCTTTTTGCTACCTTTGAAAGTGTAGAATCGATTATGATTACGATCCGTAAGCCTGCCATTATCGCGCAAGCCAATTCTGTAGGGATACGTCTTGAACGCCACCGCAACGATATTCGCCCTAGCACTGGCGAGTAATTGTCATCCACAGCAACATTTTCAGGCTGCCCAGCAACGGATCAGTGAGTTGGGGGAAGTCCGGTTTTCTCCAATTTACCTCATTCCATGTCGGGATAGTATCGGAGCAGATTACTGGAATGCGGCCTGCCTCCTATACAGTGAAGTTTCTGTTCAAGATATGACAGATTTATTAAAGCAAATGGAAACGGATTCAGGGCGGGTTCGACCATCGCATCAGATCAGCCTGGATGTCGACCTGATTGCATGGGGAAATGATTTAAGCCAGATGGAATTTAATCCCAAAAAATTACCGCTTGCACTAGACGTAAAAATCCCGATGCATGACATCTGGTCTCATCCTGCATTTGAATATGATCGCCGTCTTCAATATCCACAAGTCAAAATTTAATCTGTATCTGAAATTAATCTAATGAATTTTTCAGTTTTATCTAAGTAGGGGATCTGTATTTGCCAAAAAACTGTTATTTACTTTTTCTTTTTATAAAAAATAACTAACAACACAATAATTGCGAATAGAATGCCAAGAATAATACCTGTTTCCATACGTCACCTTTAAAGCATTATTTTTTTGATAAATAGGTCATAGCTATTTAATAGTTATACCTGTCTCAATCGTTCTAGAATTTTAATAAATACGAGATGAAACCGGTTCGATTATAACAGTTAAATAAACGAATAGAGTTTGATTAAAATGTGAATCAATATTCTGTTGGATAGGCGGTTAAATTGATTGATCTACACTCAAAAAACGATCAATGAGTTATCTTGTTTAAGAATTCATAAGAATAAAAAAAGCCCTCAAAAAAGAGGGCTTCATTTGATACTTAAATATAATAACTGGTTTTAGTCATTAACTTGGAAATACCGGTCATAGCAATCTTGACTGGAAGGGGTAAATCTACACCGCCTGCAGCCAAAGCTGTATCACGATGATGCAGTTCATCTTCATTCATTTGTTCCAGAATGCGACGTGAGCGTTCATCCTGTGCGGGCAGCTGATTAATATGATGCTGTAAATGCATACTCACTTGGCGTTCGGTTTCAGCAACAAAACCCAGACTGTATTTGTCACCCGCAATGCCGGCAATTGCACCCATCCCAAAGGAAAGGCCGTACCAGACCGGATTAAGTAAACTGGTATGGCTATCCAGTTCTTGTAAGCGGTCTTCACACCAGGCCAGATGATCCTGCTCTTCAATTGCCGCCTGTTCCATTTCCCGACGTACATTTGGTAATTTCGCTGTTAATGCCTGTCCATGATAAAGCGCTTGGGCACAAACCTCACCACTATGATTCACACGCATTAAACCAGCCACATGACGGGCATCACTCACGGTAAGCTGGGTTTCAACCGGTTTTGCTGGATTTTCCCGTTGTGAGGAAGTTGTTCCTGGAACAAGACTGCGTAATGCCTGGTCAAAAGAATGAATAAGCTTATCGACACCTGTATATTGACGCATGAATTAATCCTCCAAAGGGGCTTTTGCGGTTTTGATCATCGGTTTCAATCTATAGAGCAGCCATAAAGTAAACAGGCCACTCAACACAGCAGTAATACAGAAAAGTATTTTAAGATCAAACTCTAAAATGCTTAAAATAATAATTGAGAATATAGCAGAAGATACCATGAAAACGGCATTCAGGATGTTATTTGCTGCAACCACACGTGCACGATGTGAGCGGGGAGAATGCGCTTGCATCATGGCATACAGCGGCACGATATAAAAACCGCCACTAATGCCCAGTAAAGTTACCGCCAGCATCACATGATAATAGCTCCAGCCTTGCTGGAATACATCTGCCAAGCCAAGTAGAGCACCAGTACGTTCCGGGACAAAGGCAAGACTTGCTGCCAGATACAATGCAAAAACTACAAGACCAATAGCGCCAATAGGAACCATTTTAATATTGACCTCAGTACCACCTAATCTACGGCATAGATAAGAACCTAAACCGATCCCGACAGAGAAAAAGGTTAAAAGCAGACTGGCAACATTTTCAGAAGCATGCAGGTTTTGTAAGGTAAGCTGTGGAATCTGGGTCAAATAAGTTGCACCATAAAACCAGTACCAGGAGTTACCCAGCAGAATTAAAAAAACCAGCGGTAAGCTTTTGGCATATTTAATGGTCTGAAAGCTGGTCCGGAAAAAGTTCCAGTCAATGTTGATTTCAGGCGCTGGAATGCTCTGCTTCAGAATATAACGACTGGAGAGATAGCCAACCACGGCAATACTTAACACCGTCAGGCTGATCCAGATCAGATTGCCTGTAGAAGCAGCAATGACTGCACCACCCAGAATCATACCGAATAAAATCGCTAATGAAGTGCCTGACTGAAATAGTGCGTTACCTGACATCAATTCATCCGGTTTTAATACTTCAGGCAAAATGGCATATTTAATCGGGCCGAAAAAAGTGGATTGAGTGCCCATTAAAAACAGGGCGAACAATAGCATCCATAAATGACCGAGTAGGAAACCAACAGTCCCCAGAATCATGATCACAATTTCAAAAATCTTTAGATAGCGAATCAGCTGGGAACGTTCATATTTGTCTGCAATCTGGCCTGCCGTCGCAGAGAAAATAAAATAAGGCAAAATGAACAATAGTGCGGCAAGGTTATTTAGTGTGCTAATACTGGCTGATTGTTGCTGAATCCAACCATAGGTAATCACCAGTAATAATGCCTGTTTAAAAACATTATCATTCAGTGCACCAAAAAACTGGGTCAGGAACATGGGTAAAAAGCGGCGGCTCGCTAACAAATGTTCATTGTTGTTCATATAAGACGTGCTACATTAAGATTTATTAAGAAATGTGAGATATACGTAAACATTGAGAAAAATCATGTAAGATACTTTCGTCCATGTAAAGGCAAAACCCAATAATTTAAGTTCTTTAGCTTATCTTTTTCGGTCAAATAATCAATTAAAGAATGTATTCGTTTAGAGTTTGCTATGCCCGCAAAGAGAAAATTTAAACAAACGATGCTGAATCGTAGTATGGGGTCTCTCGTACCATATCATGGCCGAGCCAGGCTATGTATGAGTATATTTTTCATGATGTTATCGCATCAGGGCATGGCACAGACCGAGCAGACCGAAACTCCGGTAGCACTCTCTCAGGCAGAAATGATCGAAGAGTTATCCCAGGAAGCCGTTCGACAAGGGGTAGCTACGACCGAAGCTGAAGCGACAGAAAAAGTTGAAGAAGCTTTAGAGCCTGAAACTTCGACCGTAGATAGTATGCAAATGCTGCAAGAGCAGCAGAATATGGGAACGTCTCTGGGTGAATTTCAGCCAATTGAGTTTGATGATTTAGAAAGCCTGCCGGTGCAAACGATTGACCAGAGCATGGCCAATGAGATTTATCAGGTTGCGGAAGAAGCGAAACGCGAAGCGCAAGCCTATCGCCAATCAGCGCAAACTGAAACCGTAGTCAATGACATGAGTCAGCAGGAACTGGTTGAAATCAATCAGGCACCTGTGAATGTTGATCAGCTTATGCAGTCCATTCAGGCCGATAGTCAGATCATTGTACAAAGAAATGAGTCCGGTGCGACCTTATCCGAATTGCCTGCACCAACAACGCCTGAAAATGACAAACGTCCGAATATTTTCAAACGACTGTTTTATAAAATCCGTCCACCTCGCCAGATTATGACCGCCAGTTTGCCTCGGATCAGTGCAGATGTGGTCATTGTGAATGGAAATGGCACTGCGCAAAGCAATGGCGGATTGAATCGTAAAGCCCAGTCAGAAGGTTATACGAATCTCAGAAATAATGTAAAAGCTAAACTTTCCAGCTTTACCCAGGAATCCTTTGAAGATTTTTCATCTGCATTACCGCAACTCCGTAATCTGTCCAATCAGGCTGCCCAAGCTGTAGGTTATTACAATGCCCAGTTCAGATTTGAAAAATTATCTGACAGTCGGGTTAGAGTCTATGTGACTCCGAATGAGCCGGTCATTATCAATACCCATAATATTGAGTTTAGTGGCCCAGGTGGTGAACAGCCGCAGTTCCAGGTTATTAGTCTTCTACCTGAACAGGAAGAAGGTGATATCTTTAACCATGGGGATTATGAAAAAACCAAAGACCGGATTAATACCGCAGCCAGCAATAATGGTTATTTTGATGCGTACTGGCGCTTGCATGATGTGCGCATTGCCCAACCCGAAAATACAGCCGATGTGAACCTGCGCTTTGAAACAGGTGAGCGTTATAAACTGGGTAATGTAGAGTTCAGGATGAGTGATCCTGAAAAAGAATTTCCACTGAATCGTGATGTGCTGGAAAGTCTGGTTACCTGGGAAGATGGTGCAGACTACACCTTCTGGCGTGTAAATAGCCTGGCCAACAACCTGACCAACTCACGTTATTTTAACTATACGCTGGTGGATGCGATTCGCCCTGATCCTATTGATCGGGAGCTGGAACTGGCACCGGATATTCAGAGTCTGATAGAAGAACAGAAGTTTTCAGAAGATGAAATAGGTGTAGCCAAGAAAGCTGCACCGGCATCCGATCAGGAAGTTACACAGGATGTGGTGGATGAAGATCAGTTCGCCGGTAGTCGTGATGCAGAAAATCCAAACTTAAGAACTTTGCGGGTTCAGCAGCAGACCAAAGAAGACGAAGAAGAACGTTTAAAGGCTCAGGCTCGTGAAGAGAAAAAAATTCCGGTGATTGTGACACTGAATGCAGACCGTCTTAACAGTGCCGAAGTCGGTCTGGGTTATGGTACGGATACCGGAACACGCTTACGTGGACAATATCGCCGCGCGATCGTAAACAAGCGTGGTCACTCATTTGATGCCAACCTTGAATTGTCACAAATCCGTCAGTCAATTGATGGCCGTTATAATATTCCATACAACCATCCACTTAATGACTATATCAGTATCGTAGGTGGTTATGAGCGTGAAGAACGTGATGGTGTGGCTCAAGGTGATGGCCTGCTAATTGAATCCGCGGTACTCGGTGCTGACCGGATTATTAAAAATCCGCGTGGCAGCTGGCAACAAACTTACGGTCTACGTTACCGCCTCGATCGTCTGACTCAGGATGGTTCGGTTGATTTTAGCCAGATTCCGGAAGCGTTCAGATTCAATACTGAAGATGAACAGCAGTCTCTACTGGTGGGTTATGAAGTTTCCCGTACCGATAGTGATCGCCGGGTGAACCCGACCAAGGGTTTTAAGCAGACCTATAAAGTCGAATTGGGCAGTGAAGCTCTATTGTCTGATGCCGATATGGCGATTGTGAACGCAGGCTGGCGTTTTATCTATTCACTGGGTGAAAATGCCGATCACCAGTTTGTCGGTCGTGCGGATCTGGGGTATATCTTTACTGAAGATTTTGCCAAAGTACCCTATAACCTGCGTTATTTTAGTGGCGGTGACCAGAGTATCCGTGGTTTCGACTATAAGAGTCTTTCTCCGGAAATTGAAGGCTTTAAAGTGGGCGGACAGGCTTTGGGTGTGGCTTCACTGGAGTATAATTATCAGTTCAGGGAAGGCTGGCGCGCTGCGGTATTTGCGGATGCCGGAAATGCCTATAATGAGGATTTTAGTAATCCAACAGAATATGGTGCGGGGCTGGGGATTCGTTGGGCTTCACCGATTGGCCCAATTCGTTTAGATGTGGCGACCGGACTGTCGGATGACAATTATCCGATTCGTCTGCACTTCTTTATTGGCTCGCAGTTATAAAACATTTATTAATTAAAAAATAGTTATTTGGGTAGATCATGGTCGAGAACCAACCACAGCCAGAACAAGAGCAACAACCTGAAGTTGTGCCGAAAAAGCGCCGTATCTTTAGAAGTATTCTATTGTCAGTTCTTTTTTCTCTTATTTTTCTGCTGTCTGTACTGGCGATCCTGTTTTCTACTGATAAAGGCAGTAAATTCCTGCTTGATCAGGTGATGCAGCGCCAGGAAATCATTCATTATGAATATGAAGGCGGGAACCTGTGGCGCGGGATTATCCTGAAAAATGTTCTGGTTACCCTGAAACCGGTCGATGTCAAAATTGATCGTGCTGATGTCAAGCTGGGTTGGCGAGCAATTATCAAAAAAGAAATTCATCTGACTGAAGCAGATGTACTGAATTTACAGATTATTAATAAAAATCCGCCAAGTGATGAGCCATTCAAGTTCAATGCTATTCGTTTACCGTTTGTATTGCGGGTTGATCATTTACTTCTCGATCACTTGGTGATTAAAACCCAGACTAATGTAGTTGATTTTTATAATATCGAACTGAATGAAGCATTATGGTCAGGTACCGAGCTGAATTTCGAAGATTCCCGCATGGATATGGGCTATCTGTCAGTACGCGAAGCTACCGGGAAAATGCAGTTTGAAGGCAAGTATCCACTAGATGCACGTGGTATTTTAAATCTGCCTTCACTCAGAGAAAGCCTGAATATTCATGATATTCAAGTACGTGCTAGAGGTACACTGGATACCATTCAGGCCGGGGTCGCGACCAACACTCCAGATTTGCTGACAGGCTGGGCGGTTCTGCACCCGATGCGTCCTAATGTACCTATGCGTGGTGAACTCCAGTTTAAACAATATCACTGGCCAATCCTGACAGAGCAAAAACTGTTTACGAAAGATGGTGTGGCTGAGTTTAATGGGAATACCAAGCGCCTGGATTTGAATGTCCGCACCGATATTGAAGGTGAAAATATCCCGAATGGGCAATATACCGCAGTGATGTATACCGATCTGGTCAATCAGCTCAATATTACTGATTTAAATGGTCAGCTGATGAAAGGCTCGGTAAGCCTGGCGGGTACTGTAGGCTGGGCTGATCGGGTGGATTGGGATCTGACAGGTCGCATGAATGGGATTGATCCGAAACATCGGCGAATTCCACAGGTGGTGCAGGACTTTCTGCCACCAAGTCTGGACGGTAATATTGCCTCTACCGGTAACCTGGAAAATGGCCTGCATCTAACAGGACTGGTGGATTTTGACCGCTATGAAACCTGGAATATCAAGCTGGATCAGAAGCCGGTTAAAGACAATAAAGCTCAACCGATGTTACTGGATGTGGCCTGGAAAAATATTGATCGTGCTGTGCCTTATATCGGCTGGTTAAAAAGTGAATCAGGCGATGTTGATCTGGTACTGGTCGAAGGCCAGCAAAATATTCATGTCGCTACCCAGGTTGCTCAGCATGAAGAAGGGCTGTTGCCGACAGGAATGTATCAGGCACAATTGAACCTGAAAAATAACATCCTGAATGTTCCAAGTTTTAAATATAGTGGAAATGGACAGGCCGGCAGTCTAACAGGTAATGCACGAATTGAACTGCCAGAAGAAAAACGTCAGCTCAGATGGTCCGCAGTATTAAATGCCCAGAACCTGAATACTCAGACTCTGGCTGCAGCTTCACCAATTGACCGCTTGAATGGTCGGGTAAAAGCCAGTGGTTATGCACGCCCGAATCAGCAAATTATTAATCTCAGCGGTGTAGATCTGACCGGACGACTGGCTGCGCAAAATGAAACCGTTCACCTGACAGGTAATAGTAATATTGCCTTGTTGTTCCATGATGAAAAAGCAGGCGGCGGATTCAAAAGTTATGCGGTCAATTATGATGGTGCATTAAGTGCCAGCCAGATCAAGGCCAGTCAAGGATTGTTAAAACTGCGCTTGTCGGGTACGCCTGATATGCTAAATATCAAGGAACTGCGTCATGATGGGGTCGCTGGAAAAATTAATGCCAATGGTCAGGTGAACTTAGCAAATGGTATTGGCTGGAATGTAAATGCCTCTCTGGTGCGTTTCAAACCTCAATATTTCAATGCCAAGCTTAAAGGTGAATTGTCTGGTAATCTGCAAACCCAAGGTGTCTGGTCGGATGCAGTGAAGCGTGTCCAGATTCAACGCTTAAATCTGGCCGGTATGTTGAATAATAAACCGGTACGCGGTAAGGGGAATCTGGCTGTATTGATTGACTCCAAGCAGCGTGGTTTTGTACCGCAGCAGTTTGAAGCCAATAACCTGTTCCTGTCTTATGCCAGCAACCAGTTACAGGCCACCGGTAATGCGCAGAATCTGCAACTTAAAGTGAATGCGCCGGCATTATATGAACTTTATCCGGGATTAAGAGGCCGGGTACAAGGCTACATCAATATGCAGGCACAACCGCGTTTACAAGCAACTGCGAATCTGGCAGTGGATAATTTTGCCTTCAAGAACCTGTTTAGCGTAGACAAGATTCGGGTACGCGGTCAGTTGCCGACTTCACAAACCACACCGACCTTATTGACTGCGACCATGGATCAGTTGCGTAGTGGCAATAGACAGATTGTACGTGGTGAAGTTTCACTAGCTGGAACGCGCGCCGCGCATGTACTGCAAGTTCAGGCTGAAAACAAGCTGTCTAAATTTTTTGTTCAGCTGGCAGGTGGTTTTAATGCACAAAATAATTGGTTAGGCCAGATCCAGCGCGGTGATTTCGACTCACTGCGTACCCATCTGGTGCAGCGTCAAAATGCAGCTGTGATTTATAACACTGCACAGTCGGATCTGTTTGTTGGCGCTCATTGCTGGATGAGCCAGCAAAGCCAGCTCTGCTTTGATCAGCCAATTCGAGTGAATAAAACTCGAGGTAGTGCTTCATTTATTACCCGTAACCTGGATCTGGCTGACTTTAGTGCCTTCCTGCCAGAAGGCATAGCATTAACCGGTAAAGTGAATGGTTATGCTAAGGCAGCTTGGGCACAAGGTGCTAAACCGAAAATTGATGCACGTCTGGTAACCCGTAATGGGGTGATCGGCTTATCTTCTGATGATCCGGAATATTTAGGCTCGACCTTAAAATATGATGAAGTGGGGCTGGTCGCAAAAAGCGTGGCCGCTGGACTACAGATTCGTCTGGATGTGAAAACACCAGATATTGGTACAGGCTATGCCAATGTGATTATTGATCCATATCGTGACAATAAACCAATGCGTGGCGAGATTGCCTTTAACCAGGTTCAGCTGAAGATCTTTAAGCCATTCATTCAGGATGTACGTAATCTGGATGGTACCTTGTCTTATGCAGGTAAAATTAGTGGAACGTTAACCGATCCATTACTTGAAGGTGAAATTCGGGTTAAGGACGGGGCGATCAGCATGATTTCATTGCCAGTCAATCTGACCAATGTGCAGCTCTATTCATCAGTCCGCCAAAATACCGCGACTATTAATGGTGCATTTAACAGTGGCCGTGGCGCTGGTAAATTAACCGGCTCTGTAGACTGGAAAGGTGATCCACGCGTACAGCTCAAACTTCAGGGCGAAAATCTGTTGATTCGTCAGGCACCGCTGATTACTGCAGTGGTTACGCCTGACCTGACCTTGGATATGTATCCGTTCAATAAAAAATTAAGCTTGAGTGGCAAGGTCGATGTTCCTCGTGCACTGATTTCCATGCCTGAAGCCTCTGAACCTGTCGTGGGCTTGTCTTCTGATGTTCGTGTTGTACGTGAAGGAGATGACCAGCTCGCCATTCTGAAAGCGGCACGTCCATGGGATATTCGCGCAGATGTTGCAGTGTCGTTAGGAAATCAGGTGATCTTCCAGGGCTTTGACAGCCGTATACCACTCTTAGGTCGTGTCAATCTGACGCAACGTGGTCTGGAATCTGCGATGCGTGCCAATGGGGCGATCGGGGTATCACAACGGGTGAAAATTGAAGCCTATGGACAAAGTCTGGATCTGAACCGTGCGATTGCGCGTTTCAATGGCCCATTATCGAATCCAACCCTGGATATTGATGCCAATAAATCGATACAGGGCAGCACAGTCGGTGTGCGTGTTATAGGTACAGCCTCAAGTCCTGCCATTCAGGTATATAACGATGCTGGTCTGTCTGAACAGGAAGCGTTGAATGCCCTGATTACTGGTCGTATCAATGAAGGGGCTTCAGGTTTAAGTCAGGCGGAAGGTTTCAGATCTGATGTAAACAACACCATTGCAGCCGCAGGGATTAGTCTGGGCTTGGGCGGTACGCGTGCCTTGACCAACCAGATTGGTCGTAGCTTTGGCCTGAGCGGCCTGGCACTGGATGCACAGGGAACCGGGGATGATACTCAGGTGTCTGTAACCGGTTATATTACGCCAGACTTATATATCCGTTATGGGGTTGGCGTATTTACCCCAGTGAACAAGCTGACTTTACGTTATCAAATGAATCAGCGTTTATATCTGGAAGCCAGTCAGTCTTTAGAGCGTGCAATTGACTTGTTCTATAACTGGAGATTCTAATCTAATAAAAAGCCCTCTAAATGAGTAATGCCAGTCAGTTAAGAGATTGACTGGCATTTTTTTGGGTATTTCTGTGGTTTCCCTTTCACAACTCGTGGGTAGTTTCTACTTCTTTTTTTCGGTAAAACATACCTTTTAGATTTTTCCAT
>NZ_VOZF01000033.1:0-25019 GCF_013419905.1 Acinetobacter sp. YH12046 | reverse complement strand
GGTGAGATTGTGATTAACGAACGCAATGAAACCAATGTGAAAGGTGTGTTTGCTGCAGGTGACTGTACCACTGTTCCTTACAAACAGATCATCATCGCGACTGGTGAAGGTGCCAAAGCATCATTATCTGCCTTTGATTACATCATTCGCTCTGGTCAGTAAAAAAAAAGAGCACCTGGAATCCCCACATTCCAGGTGCTTAATCTCAAACACCTATTATTATTTTCGCTTTATAGGAACTCAGGATGCTAACACCCGGGTTCCTTTTTTTAGTTATTGTTAGATCAGCCAAAAGCGTCCCCAATCGCTTTTAGCTGTTCCTTTCCTCTGGACAGTTTTTGTTTTCAACCCTTATTTTTATCTTTCCCCAAGGTTGTTCTTAGATGAAGTCATCAGACTTCATGCATCATTCAAGCTTTGAACAGATTCAAACCTTTAAATTTCTCCATTAACTGTTCTTGCGTTTCCCGATGCTCGGGATGCGGCACAATGCATTCAATCGGACAGACGGCAATACAGGTTTGATGATCATAGAAACCCACACACTCGGTACAACGATTGACATCAATTTCATAAAACTTCTCGCCCTCATAAATTGCTTCATTTGGGCATTCCGGTAAGCACATATCACAGTTGATACATTTATCGGTAATCAAGAGCGCCATTTTTTAACTCGCCTGATAAGCCAATGAAGAGGCTGAAATGTCTACAGATGATGATGGCAGATTACGGATCAGCAGGGCATACTGCATATCGACATCTGCTGGAACTGGAATTTCAACGATATGACCCGAACCTTTGGCATCTTCAATCAGATTGCCTTTACGGTCTTTGATCTCAGTCAGGGTAAAGGTGATATTGCCTTTGGTGGTCATCAGCTCTAGTGAATCACCAACGACAAAACGGTTTTTCACATCAATCTTGATATAGTCACCATTACGCTCTAACACTTCCCCACAGAACTGCTGATGATCGAAACTCGATGAACCATTTTCATAGTTTTGATATTCACTATGTACATGACGGCGTAGGAACCCTTCGGTATAGCCACGGTTTGCCAAGCCTTCCAGTTGAGTCATCAATGAAGGGTCGAATGGTTTACCAGCAAGCGCATCATCAATGGCTTTACGATAAATCTGGGCAGTACGCGCGCAATAAAAATAAGATTTGGTACGGCCTTCAATTTTCAGGGAGTGCACGCCAATCTTGGTCAGGCGTTCCACATGCTGTACAGCACGCAGGTCTTTGGAATTCATAAAATAAGTGCCGTGCTCATCTTCTTCAGCAGCAAACATATCTTCGTCATTACGTTGCAATAACACGGGTTCATCAAACTGATGTTGTACTTGCATATGTGACTCATCAGCATCTTTTGAACAACAGCCGGAATCAATATTTTTAACCGGGATCACATCGCCCGTTTCATCTTCCTTGGCATCCAGTACTTGGTATTCCCAGCGGCAGGCATTGGTGCAGGCGCCCTGGTTGGCATCGCGTTTGTTCATATAGCCAGATAGCATGCAGCGGCCAGAGTAGGCCATACACAGTGCGCCATGAACAAAGACTTCAATCTCCATATCTGGAACTTGCTGTTTGATTTCTTCAATTTCTTCGATGGACAGTTCACGTGACAAAATTACGCGAGTAAGTCCCATATTCTTCCAGAACTTTACAGTTGCCCAGTTCACAGCATTGGCCTGTACAGACAGGTGAATGTCCATGTGCGGGAAATGCTCACGCACCAGCATGATCAGACCAGGATCGGACATGATCAGCGCATCTGGCTGCATTGCTACGACGGGTTCAAGGTCACGAATAAAATTTTTCAGTTTGGAGTTATGTGGCTGAATATTCACCACGACATAGAATTTTTTGCCAAGCTTATGCGCTTCTTTGATACCAATCGCCAGATTGTCATGGTCAAATTCATTATTACGAACACGCAAGCTATAACGCGGCTGGCCGGCATAGACTGCATCTGCACCATAAGCAAAGGCATAACGCATGTTTTTTAGGGAGCCAGCAGGTGAGAGAAGTTCGGTAACGTGAGAAATGCTCATGATGAAATCGAAAGACATATAAAAAGTACGTCTTTATTCTAGTCATCTGAAATCAGGATTCAACCTAGTAAATAACTCGGAATTGGCATAATTTAACTCAATTTCAAGTTAAAAGATAAACAGTAAACGATTTAAAATATCCATAAATATTTCAGCTATTTTCAATAGATTCCAGTGTTTTTAAAATCTGGCAATGATTAATCGTGGTTGGGGTATTACAGCTTTCGCGAAGCGCCATTAACTGCTGTTTAAATAATTGTAATTCTTTAATTTTATTTGAAATATCTATAAGGTGCTGATCAATCATCTGGTTAACTTCACAGCAATCCTGTTCAGGATTCTGTTCCAGCTGAATCAGGTATTCGATTTCTTTTAAAGACATGCCTAAAGCACGACAGCGTTTGATAAAAATCAAGCGTTTTAAGGTCTCGTCGCCATAATAACGATATTGGTTACTTGCTCGAAAATTCGGCTGAATCAAACCTCTTTTCTCATAAAATCGAATGGTATCAGTACTTAAATCAGTTTTCTTGGCTATATCAGAAATCAAATAATGTGACATAAATACCTCAGGCTTGACCTTGGAGTGACTCCATAGTTTCTAATGACTTTATCGCATTCAGGATAAAAAATCATCGGAGAATAATATGGCCTGTAGTTGTAGTCATGAACCCGCGCCGCCCAAACCTAATAGCAAATTTAGAACAGCTTTATGGATTGCATTATTGATTAACCTGACCTTATTTGGTGTAGAGCTAATCGGCGGTGCTTATGCACATTCATCGGCCTTATGGGCAGATGCGTTAGATTTCTTTGGTGATGCTGTGAATTATGGTATTTCTCTGGCGGTGATTGGTGCAAGTCTGTATTGGCGTGCAACAGTTGCTCTGATTAAAGGATTGACCATGGCAGTATTTGGTTTGGTCGTCATTGGCAAAGTAATTTATGCCTTTATGCAAGGTATTCCACCTGAAGCCATTACGATGGGGATCATCGGGGTATTGGCCTTAATCGCAAACGTTGTCACAGCCATAATTTTATATGCTTTCCGGGATGGCGATGCCAATATGAAATCAGTCTGGTTGTGCAGCCGTAATGATGCGATCGGCAATGTGGCCGTCATTTTTGCAGCAGTGGGAGTCTTTGGCACTGGCAGTCTATGGCCAGATGTTATTGTTGCATTCATTATGGCAAGTCTAGGCTTAAGCGCTGGATATCATGTGGTGAAACAGGCTCTAGCTGAACGAGTATTGAAGCATGAGTCAGTCTGATCCTTAATATTAAATTTAATTATGAAAAAGCTGCTGATCAGGCAGCTTTTTATTAGCCTTAAGTCTAAAAAATAGATGAAAAATAAAGCTTTACAAATGCGATAAATTTAGGAAGAATCATGCGCGAAATTTAGAAAAGATTCATATAACTAAACAATTTAAATTTTTTAGTGTTTTTGAGGGGGAGCAATGAGCTTCATAAAACTACTTTCACTTTCAACTATTATACTGATGACTGGGTGTAGTTCTATGGTCGTCACTTATGATGCATCGGGTCAGGTGATTGGATCATGTAAAGCTACACGTGGTCTGCTTTCAACTGCTAGTGCTCATTGTAATGGATCAGGCAATGCAATTGGCGTGAACTACAATACGGTGGATGCCAAGACAGGTTTATTGCCAGTACCACCAAGTCAAAATCAGATTCATTTAGCACCATAAATCATAGAGGGGAATATCATGAAATTATCAGCACTTATTGCATTAGCAGCGACTATCGTACTAACTGGTTGTGCATCAACAGTGACTACATTTGACTCACATGGCCGTATGATCGGTTCATGCAAAGCAGAAAGCGGTTTTATTATCGGTGGTGGTGCAGGCTGTTCAGGTTCTGCAAATCAGGAAGGTCGCGATCGTTAATTTTTAATGACGATTGCAAGAAAAAACCGAAGCCTAAGCTTCGGTTTTTTCTTTATTCATCAAAAAATTATTTTTGATCAGGTAAAGCAAAGGCAATAATATAGTCGCCAACATCTTTAGAGTGGCTTGCACCACCTGCAGAAATCACAACATATTGTTTGCCAGTTTTTGGAGATTTATAAATCAGCGGTGCAGCAACAGCAGCAACAGGAAGCTCAGCTTTCCACACTTCTTTACCAGTTTTTGAATCCAACGCACGTAGGTAATAATCCTGAGTACCTGCGAAGAACACCAGACCAGAAGCGGTTGAAGTAGGACCACCCAGTGTAGGCATACCTAAAGGAATTGGCATATGGGTTTTCACACCTAATGGACCTAATTCTTTGGCTGTACCCATTGGTACTTCCCAAACGACTTTTTTAGATTTTAAGTCGATGGCAGTCATGGTACCAAACGGTGGTTTGTTACAAGGAACACCCAGTTTAGACTGCATGATGTCAATTTTCACACCCGCATAAGGACCAGCCAGTTGTGGACGTACTGTACCCATGAATCCTGGTACTTCGTCAGTTGAGATATGATATTTACTCATATCTTCTTTACGAACCAATGACATACGAAGTGGCATACGCATATCGTTGACGTACATCATGCCAGTAGATTCATCAATGGAGATCCCACCCCAGTTGAAACCACCAAGCAGACTAGGCCATTCGATATATGGTTTTTCACCAGGTGCAGTGTATAGACCGTTATAGACAGAATCTTTAAAGTCGATACGACAAGCCAGTTGGTCAAAGGTTGAGATGCCCCACATATCCTGCTCAGTCAATGTTGCATTACCAATTTGTGGCATGCCAACAGAGAATGGTTGGGTAGGAGAAAGTTTTTCACCTTCAGCACCATTGGTGTCGACTGGACGTTCTTCAACTTTAGTGACTGGTTTACCAGTACGGCGGTCAAGAACGAAGATTTGACCCATTTTGGTAGTTTGAATCAACGCAGGCACTTTTTTGCCATGATCATCAGTCATGTCGTAAAGCACAGGTTGTGACGGCAAGTCATAATCCCAGACATCATGGTGAACAGTTTGATAAGACCAAACAGTTTTACCAGTCAAAGCATTTACCGCAACAATTGCAGAACCAAATTTTTCTTTGGCTCCGTTACGGTCGCCGCCCCAGTAGTCAGGAGGACCATTACCTGTAGGCAAGTAAACCAGATTCAGGTCTTTGTCATAAGTCGGGATGGTCCACATGTTTGGTGTTTCTAAAGTAAAGCCTTTGCCATCTTTAGGTTCACCAACCAGTTCAGGATTACCGACATCCCAAGCCCAGGCCAATTTACCAGTACGAACGTCATAGGCACGTACGACACCAGACGGTTCGCCATGCACAATATCACGTACCCAGCCACCTAATACGGCAACATGACCCGCAATCAGTGGAGTAGACGTTGGATGGTAACGTTTACTTTGTTCAGTAGGACCCATGTCATGCAGAACATCGACTTGACCGTTAGTACCAAATTCTGGACATAAAGCACCAGTTTTGGCATTTAAGGCAATTAAACGGCCATCAACAGTAGAAGTCAGGATACGTTGTGGACAAGCTTTAATACCTGGTGCTTGTAAGTCTGCTGCAGTTAAAGATTTGTCTTTAGTTGCATCATAGTAACCAACACCACGGCAAGTGATATGCTCTGCAGTTTTTGCATGTGGATCATATTTCCAAAGTGCTTTACCACTGTCACCATCAATTGCTGAAATGATGTTAGTCGGTGTACATGAATATAAAGTACTACCAATTTGAATTGGTGTATTTTCATCGACACCGGCAGAAGTATCACGACCAGTGTGATAAGTCCAAGCCACTTTTAGATCTTTGACATTTTCAGGGGTAATGTCAGTGTACGGTGCAAAGCGGGTACCGTTACCATTACGACCGAAATATTCCCAGTTGTCTGGGTTTTCTGCATTCGGTTTAGCCAGTGCAGGGTCTTGTACGATATCAACAGGATTGAGGATTTTGCCGTGTGGGAAGAACGCAGCAATCAGGGCTGCGACACAGGCAAAGAAACCGGCAAAGCCAACAAGATTGGCAGCTTTGATTTTTGCAGCATTGAGTGCTGGCAGGCTTTTGCTTGCCCACATGCTGAGGACAAACAGAATAGTTGGAACCACCAGACGTGGGATATATTGCCAGAAGCTCAAACCTTGAACTTCAGCAATAGACCAGAGGAGGGTTGCAATAAAAGTAACAATAGAAAGCCAGAAACCAAAGGCTTTTTTCATCGCATATAAAATGGCGATTGCAACATAGGCAATCCCTGCGATGAGATAATAACTTGTACCACCGAGGCTGAGTAATTTAGCGCCTTGAATGATCAAGTACAGCGCAACGAGTAAAGTTAATACCACTACAAAATAGCGATAGACTTTAGACCCTGTACGCTCGATAGAGGAGGGTTGTTCAGTGCTCATACCTTGCCTATAGAAAACGGCTTGGTTGCATAAACGGTGAAACAGGAGAATGGGATCTAAATAGATCGAATTAAAAGTTTACAGAGTTTATGTAACTAAGTCTTTAGCGAGGATAAATCCTCATGAGAAATCAATTACAGTTACATATTCTAACATTTAAGAATGAATTTTTGACTAAAAAATATAGGGTCTGTTGACATTTACTGTTCATAATTAAACCTATAAAGGTAGCCATAAAAATATACAGGCTAAGGCAACAGCACTTTGATAATTTCTTTTGAGCTTGTCATATCGAGTAGCTATTCCTCTAAATTGCTTTAATCTACAAAACATATTTTCAACTAAATGCCTGATTTTATATAAATACCAGTCCATATGATCATTGTTCGATTGGCTATTTATTTTCTTTGGTATATTCGCTTTTGTCCCTGTTTTTCTGATCTGTTCACGCAGTGGTTCTGAATCATAGCCTTTATCTGCGCAGACCACTTTTGTCTCTTTTAAGTCTAATGTTGATATTAAATCAGGTGCAACTTTGACGTCATGTGTGGTTCCATCGGTAATCATGAAATCAACAGGATTGCCATTTGCATCAACAATCAAATGTATTTTTGAGGAGTTTCCTCCTACACTTTTAGAAATAGATTGATTCGCTATGCCGGCAGAATGTTGATGAGCACGTACATGAGAGCCATCAATAAAAATCCATTCCATATCGGGGCATGAGGCTAGTAATTTGAATAATCTAAGTAACTTACCGCTGCTTGACCAACGATTAAAACGTTTGAAAATAGAGTTTGAATGACCAAAACAAGAAGGAATATCTCGCCACGGACAACCTGTTCTAATTCTATAGAGAATAGCTTCAATAAAATTACGTAAGTTTGAGTTGTGATGAATAGATAAATTACGCAAAATAGTTTTCAACTTTTGCCAGTGTTGATCTGTCAGCATGGTACGAGGCATAGCGAATAGTAAAATTGGGTTTGGCGATTTGATTTTGCTACTTCGCTATTTTTTAAGCTAAAAGTGTCAACACACCCTAATGTGAATATTGATATTTATCATTTATTTTACTTTTTTAAGTAATTACATTTTTATAAATACGCTAATTATAAGAAATTTTAAGTAGAGAGTAGGTTGAGTTAATTCTTTCAGATTAAGACTTACTGGATATAAAAAACGCATGCTTAAAGCATGCGTTTTAGGTTGCAAAAGGTTTTTTTGCAGATTATTTTTCTACGAATGCACGTTCAATTACGTAGTCACCCAAAACACCCATACGTGGAGATTCTTTCAGACCGTGTTGATCTAGCAGTGCAGCAACATCGTCCAGGAATGCAGGAGAACCACAGAGCATTGCACGGTCAGTTTCAGGGTTGAAACGTGGTAGTCCGATTTTCTCGAATAATTGACCAGATTCAATCGCAGTGGTTACACGACCTTGCGTATGGAACTCTTCACGAGTAACAGTTGGGTAATACACTAATTTTTCTTTAGCACCCAATTCACCAAAGAATTCGTGGTTTGGAATTTCGTTAAGAATCAAATCTTGATAAGCCAGTTCTGAAATGAAACGTGTACCGTGAACCACGATGATTTTTTCAAAACGTTCATAAGTTTCTGGATCACGGATTACAGAAAGGAAAGGTGCAAGACCAGTACCCGAAGAAAGCAGGTACAAGTTTTTACCTGGGTTTAAGTCATCAAGAACCAGCGTGCCTGTAGGCTTTTTAGAAACCAAGATTTCGTCGCCAACTTTTACTTTTTGCAAAATAGAAGTAAGAGGACCATCTGGCACTTTAATAGAGAAAAACTCTAGCTCTTCTTCATAGTTTGCACTTGCAATTGAATATGCACGCATTAAAGGCTTGCCATTGACTTCAAGACCGATCATCACAAACTGACCGTTTTTAAAACGTAATGCAGTATCACGAGTCGTTTTAAAAGAGAATAAAGTGTCATTCCAATGGTGGACGTGAGTAATCTTTTCGACGTTAAAAGCAGCCATTAAAGGTCTCAATAAGTTATCAAATTAGAACAGGTTGCTATTCTAATCTAAATTCATTCTCTATAAACTGAATATATTTAATTGAGCTTATCAAAAAAAGTGATTATGACCGAACTCACTCTGCCGATTATTGGCTATATGCATTCTCCCTATAAAGAAAAGTTTGGCATCCCGCGTCAGCCTAATTTGGTACAGGTTGAAAGCTATATTGAAATGACCGGTTCATATAATGATTTACTCGCATTTGAAGGCATCGAAGAGTTTAGTCATCTCTGGTTAGTCTGGCAGTTTCATGACAATAAAAATCAGCAGAGCCAGCAATTTCGTCCGCAGGTTCGTCCACCCCGTTTAGGCGGAAACCAGAAAATCGGGGTGTTTGCGACACGTAGTATGTACCGTCCTGCACCCATTGGTTTATCTGTGGTAAAGCTTAAAGAAGTTAGAAAAGTAGGGAAATCGATACGTGTATATGTGAATGGCAGTGATTTATTAGATGGTACTCCGATTGTCGATATTAAACCTTATATTCAATATTCGGATGCAGTGATTGATGCACAAAGTGGCTATGCACAGGAGGAGCCGGCACGTAAGTCCGTGAGGTGGAGTAAGGACGCTGAACAGCAAAAAAATTTATTATTAGAAAAAGGAACAATATCTGCTCAATTGCTAGAAGAACTTGAAGCCGTTTTATCTCTCGATCCTAGACCGGCATATCAGGATGATGAGAACCGGGTTTATGGAATGAAGTTTGCGGACTTGGATGTGAAATTTAAAGTTACTTTAGCTGATATTGTAGTCGATCAGTTAATTTTTTGAATTTTTAAAATGAAATACTGATTTAAAAATAGGAACCTCAACTAAATTGGAGTCCCTATTTAATATGAATATAAAGCACTCGAAGTACTTTATATCACGTTATTATGAGTATTTTTTAATTTGCTTTCTTAATTCTTCAGATGCAATATTATTAAATAAAGTGCATGCATTCTCTTGTAAAGTTGCATACTCCTGTAGAGCTGGTTTGTCCTGAGCAGATGCTGAATTAACCAGTGCTTTAGATGCGGCTAAAATATTTTTAATATTATATTCTTCTCCAGCTGGATGATAATCAACTTCATAATATTTGCTCTTATATTCAGCTAGTCCCCATTGCTGATCTTCTCTAAGATCTAGATATGCTATAGCATCCTTGAAAGTATGTTTGGCATATTTACTATCTTTTGAAATATCAGCCCATTCAAGTTTCAAATAATCTTGTACATAATCTTCAAGTGAATATTTATATAGCTCAATATATTTTTGTGAGTTATCAATAGTTTGAAATTGAATACAAGTAGATCCGGTAGGGAATATTGAATTAGAAAGTACTCGATAAAAATCTTCCCCTTTTTCTCCCATAGGGTAGGTATCGAGTAAATTATATTTTAAATTGACATAATGCTCTGGACTGAGGACTTGAGCAATATTTTTACCACTAATATCAAAGACCTTGAATGTAAGTGTACTGCTTAATCCTGTGGAATTAATTGGAGAATATGGAACTTGCTTCCAAGTGGTTGCATTAGCCGTAATAGTCCCTTGCAATTTGCCATAGGTCGCATGTGTAGAACCGTGATCATATAATCCATTTTCAGTTAGATAGAAAGTTTCACTTTCATCCCAGCCTGTTGTCTCATCAACTTTAATATAGACATTCCCTTGATCAAAGGTTAGCTGTTCAATTTCATAATTTAGATCCGAGTCGGAATATTCATCAATATAGAATGATGACCATTGTTGGAAGTCAGGTTTTGTAAGGGTAGTATTTCCAGTTCCAGTATTACCGCCATTTGAATCAGAAGATGAACCCCCACCACACGCACTTAGCATTAATCCACTGAAAATAGCGAGCGATAAATTTTTTAATTTCATAATAGTCCTTATTAAAATAATTAATTTAAATATTGCTTTTCTTAATTGAAGCAAACTGATTATAGCGAGAAAATATTAGAATTAAACTTGTAAAATATATAAAAATTAATTATTTGAATAAATTTAATAGTCAAAAATACATCCACCAAAAAATACCGATCAACACAGCCATATGTAAAATCTGTATCGGTGCAAAATATAACGCGAATTTAAAACCACCTGTTAAGGCTGCATTGACCGACTTAGCCAAAGCATGTGCGCCTAAACCTAAGAGTAAGGCATAGATCAAACGGGTATTGGAGGGATCTCCTTGAATGACCACACTGGCCATTGCGGCATGAATTTCAAATAAGGACGCAAATATAGTACCAGCCAGGAGACCAGCATTGCCCAGTAATATTTCCAGTCCGTAAACTCCAGCCTGAATAAGGGTTAATGCGGCAGAGATAATCACAGCTTCCTTGAGGCTAAACATCTTACTGTCAGAAGATTCAGGAGACTCCTGATTTTTAGTAGGTTCAGCTTTATGTAATAATATAAATGCACATGCAGCCAGAATAAGCATAGCGACCAACGACGGTAAGAGCAGAATTTTTAGCCAGTCCCAAGAAACGCCTCCCACTACAATAAACAATAGAACTAATGTCGAAATGCAGGACATCAGGGCAGCACCAGCATTGGATTTTGCATCCATTTCACCTTTACGGACCTGTATCCCTAATTGAGCAATAGTGGCTGTACTGGAAACAAAACCCGAGGCAATTGAAGACAATATCAAGGCATTTTTAGTCGAGAAGAAACGTTTAGCGATATGTGCCAAAGCTTGAACTACCAGAATCAGAGTTACTAATTTTAAAATCAGATAAGGGTTCAGCACTTCACCCCATAAAGGCCGGTCAGGGGTTAGCGGTAAACCAATCAGAATCAAGGCTAATAATAGTAATCCATCCCTAAATTCAGCCTCAGTAATCCACTGTCCGGCAATATTATGCATAGAGTGTTTGGCCATTAAAATTATCGTGATCAGAACTGCTAGTCCTGCAGCCAGAGGAATATTCCACAGACAAATCGCCCCAATAAAATAGGTCATGATAAAGGCCAATTCGGTGGTAATCCCCGGATCTTCTATCTGGTTTCTAATAGAAAAAATGACAATACCGCCAATAATGAGTGCACCGGCCAGACCCATTGCCATTCCGAATAAAAAGCACAATGCGCCTAATAAAGCACAGATCGCAAAAGAGCGTAGCCCGGCAAAACTGGCCTGTTCTTCACGCTGTTTATGCCGTTCACGTTCCAGACCAATCAATAAGCCACATCCTAAGGCGGCGGTCAGGAGGGTAAGCAGCTCATGAAAGGAACTACTTTCATTTAAGGGAACTACGTTTAAATCCATACCCGGTCTCAGCGATTGAATAAGATATCCTGATTGAAATATAGGCGAAAAATTGACACATCGACAAGCAGAAAAAGGTTATGACCTAAAACCCATGTGATGTGTTTATCATTTATGAGAAACAATATTGCTTTTAAGTTTGGAAGTCGCGATGGAATGCGAAAAACAGGAAAAACTTGTTATAGTGGAGGCAGTTTTGGGGACCATCGATCATGAAATTTGATTTTGAAATTGATACAGGCTGGTGTTTGGGTCAGCTTTTAAAAGACGGAAAAATAACTGAACGTGACCGGATGCGAGTTCAGACCACACATCGTCAACGTGAACAAATAAAATGGCATCCCTTGCAATGGATCGCGCACTTTAGTCTGGTTGATCAGTCCCATCCTCAAAGTACTTTGACACTCAACCGCTTATGCCAGTGGCTGGCAGAAAAAACCGGTTTAATGTTCTATATTATTGATCCGCTCAAAGCTGATGTGCAGGCCTTGACCAATGTTATGTCACAGGAATATGCATTGCGTAACCGTATTCTGGCAGTAGAAATTCAACCAGATAAAGTTCTGATTGCTACAGATCAGCCTTATAAAACTGAATGGGTCTCAAACCTCGAACAGAATATTGCACCAAAAAAAATTGAACGGGTATTGCTCAATCCGGAACAGCTCCAGCGTTATATTGTTGAATATTATCAGGTGAGTCGTGCAGTCAGTGGCTCACAAAAATCATCTGCTTATGACCGGGAAAATAAAGGCGTAGAAGCCTTACTGCAACTGGGTGATTCACAGAATCCGGATGCCAATGACCAGCATATCGTGAAACTGGTAGACTGGGTGCTGCAATTTGCCTTTGAGCAGGGTGCCAGTGATATTCATATGGAACCGCGCAAAGACACCGGCAAGATCCGTTTCCGGATTGATGGAGTATTGCATACCATCTATAACATGCCAGCCAATACCTTGACCGCAGTTATTTCCCGAATCAAGATTCTGGGCCGGATGAATGTGGCAGAAAAACGTAAACCACAGGATGGTCGTTTAAAAACTCGGACTCCAAAAGGGCAGGAAACAGAACTGCGTTTATCGACTTTACCCACCGCATTTGGTGAAAAGCTGGTAATGCGTATCTTTGACCCAGAAGTTCTGGTCAGAAGTTTTCAGCAGCTCGGTTTCGAAGGGCATCTGCTCAATGACTGGAATAATCTGACCAGCCATAGTCACGGTATTATTCTGGTCACCGGACCGACCGGTTCTGGTAAAACCACCACACTGTATTCCACTTTAAAGCAGCTTGCGACTGAGCAGGTGAATGTCTGCACGATTGAAGATCCGATCGAGATGCTGGAACCAAGCTTTAACCAGATGCAGGTCAATAACGGAATTGAACTGGGCTTTGCAGATGGTGTACGTGCACTGATGCGTCAGGATCCTGACATTATTATGGTCGGCGAGATTCGTGACCAAGATACGGCCAATATGGCGATTCAGGCAGCATTAACCGGTCACTTGGTACTTTCTACCTTGCATACCAATGATGCGCCGTCGAGTCTGACCCGTTTGCATGATCTGGGCGTACAACCATTTTTAACAGCAGCGACTATCCTGGGGGTTCTGGCCCAACGTCTGGTGCGTAAGCTATGCCCACACTGCAAGCAGGAGAGTTTTCTGGATGAGCAGGAATGGCAACATCTGGCAGTGGACTATCCTTTACCACGTCCGGAATTTGTTTTTAAAGCAGTCGGTTGTGAAGAGTGTCGCCATACCGGTTATAAAGGCCGAATCGGGATTTATGAGTTTATGCCGCTTAGCCTGACCACCAAGCAATTGATCGGAGCGGATGCTAACCTGAATCAGTTACGTCAGCAGGCAAAAAAAGAAGGGGTAGAACCTTTACGGATTGCCGGTGCTCGCAAGATTCTGGAAGGGGTCACCACGCTTGAAGAGGTCTTAAGAGTTGTGCCATTAAATTAATTCTAAAGATGAAGCGATCTTAAGATTCAATTCATCTTCGGCTGTTTTAATAGCATTATCGAAACAGGGCAAGACTTTAAAAAGAGGTAACTGCAATGAAAATGATGATGAATACTGTTTTAGCAGCAGCATTAATGGGTTCAATTGGGACTGTCGCAGTTGCGAGTAGTGAAACTGCGGTGAATCAGGCTGCATTTGCTAAAACGACTACAGTTAAGCAAGCATTGACCATGAAAGATGACAGCAAGGTTCAGCTGAAAGGTTATGTGGTAAAAGCTGTCGGTGATGAAAAATACCAGTTCCGCGATAATACTGGCACCATTACTGTCGAAATTGATGATGAACTTTGGCAGGGTAAACCTGTATCAGCTAAAACACCTGTGGTAATCATTGGTGAAGTAGACATTGACTATAAACCTGCGAAACGTGTTGAAATTGATGTCGACCAAGTTCAGTTCTAATTTCAGCATAATTTCCTGAACTGAATCTGAAGACAGCAACAAAAAACCACATGCAAGTTACCAAAAAGCATGTGGTTTTTTTTTGAGTCTGGAACTTTTTCAAGGCAAGATAGAAAGATAAAATAAGCGGAGCATAGCATGCGTATTCTTTTGGCAGAGGATGATGAATCTCAGGCGGAAAGTATTCAAACCTGGCTGGAAATGGACGGTTATGTGATTGATCGGGTTGATCGTGGGGATCATGCCATTCTGGCGATTCAACAGCATCAGTATGACTGTATTTTGCTGGATCGTGGCCTGCCGAATGCAACTGGAGATGACATTCTTAAAAGCTTGCGCAATAAACAGAAAGATACGCCCGTTATATTTATCACCGCCAAGGACAGTATTCATGATCGGGTTGCAGGACTCGATCTGGGGGCCAATGATTATCTGGTAAAACCTTTCAGTCTGGAAGAACTTTCCGCTCGCGTGCGTGCCCAGCTCAGACAAAAACAGCAAATGCCAAATCATGTCCTGCAATGGCAGGATCTTAGTCTGGACACCCAAGCCAAGACTGTAATGAAGGCGGGGCAGAGCATTAATCTGACTGCAAAAGAATTCCAGATTTTATATAAGCTGATGCAAAAACCAGAACATATCATTACCCGAGAACAGCTGGAAGAATCACTCTATGCCTGGGGAGATGAAATCGAAAGCAATGCGATTGAAGTCTTTATTTATCAGCTACGTAAAAAAATTGGCAGTCAGATGATTAAAACCATTCGTGGCTTGGGCTACCGGATGCATAAACCCGAGGCCTCCATATGAAGGCACCCATTTCCCTGCAAAGTCGGCTGATTCAACATGCCATGTTCAGTTCCATACTGGCAGGATTTCTGGCGTGGCTGCTGTTATTGGGAATTTCCAGCTATCAGGCGATTGATCTGCATGATGACCTGATGGAGGAAATTTCAGAGTTACTTCTGGGAGATGTTAACCAGGCCAAAAATACGCAGGTTGATGAAATCAGTGAGCAGTTTGATATTCAATATGCCTTACTACTGAATCAGCAGGTACTGACCACTTCAATTGATGATGAACTGATTAATGAGATACCAGTTGCACAGAAAAACGGGTTTCACTTTGATTATGAAAATGGTCATTTTATTCGCATCCTGATTGCTGAAGATCAAGACTTGAAAGTGAAAGTGGTACAACCGCTTTCGGTACGCTTTGATGAGCTTTGGCAAACGACTTTAGGTTTCGCCGGGATTTTATTTATCCTATGGATATTACAGTGGCTGATTTTACGTTTTGCCATTAAGCGGCAATTAAGACCTTTAAATAAAATTTCCCGAGAAATCGGTTCTAAATCTGCACAGGATCTCAGTCCGGTTCAAAGTCCTGATCCTGAGATTACTGAATTGCAACCGATTGTCCGTCAGCTGAATGCAATGCTGAGCCGTTTAGAAAAATCATTGGCTGCCGAGCAACGTTTTACTGCCGATGCTTCACATGAGTTGCGTTCCCCATTGTCTGCCATTCAAATGCGTTTACAGGTGCTGAAACGTAAATATCAGGAAGATGCTCAACTTAGGCAAGCGTTACAGATGATTCAGAATGACGTCAACCGCGGAACGCAGATTCTGGAAAACTTACTGCTATTGGCTCGGCTTGATCCAGAACATGCAGAGCAGTTGCCCAAACAGCAGGTGAATCTTAAAGTATTGGTTCAGGAGGTCTTACAAGCTTTACAACCTTTTGCTCAGGAAAAAGAGATCCACTGGAACTTAAAACTTGAAGATGCAGTGATTGAAGCAAATGCAGAACTGATTTTTAGCTGTATCCGCAATCTGGTTGATAATGCCATTCGATACACGCCGATGCAGGGACAGGTCGAAATCAGGACGATAGTTGAAGGTCAGAATCTACAACTTATGATTGAAAATTCGGGAGAGGGAATTCAGGAAGAAGTTGTTCAACGTTTAGGTGAGCGTTTTTACCGCGCCTTGGGCACGCGAACACAAGGTTCAGGTTTGGGATTGTCGATTTGTCAAAAGATTATGCAGTTACATACGGCCAAGATTGATTATGCGCCGTCAGTTTTGGGTGGGCTTAAAGTTTCATTAATTTTTCAATCTGAAGAATAAAGATATTAGATATAGCAATTAAAAAAAGCAGTATGCGCTGATTCATACTGCCTGTTCCCACGTTTATTATTTTTGGAGTATTTAAATTACTTAGTCAGGATGAGACGATTGTTACGAGTCAAACGTAGACGGTATTCTTCACCCGCATGCATGATCCGGATTTCTCGTCCTAGCGCAAATAAATTGTTCGAATGCAACATCGGTAGCGCATGCTGAGTATCATTATTGCGGGTAAATAGGCTAAATGGTGCGTTCATTCCGTCGACTCCGTGGTGTGTTTTGGATTGATTTAAATGATAATCATTATCGAATAGATCTGTCAACGAATAATTGCTGCATTTATAAAAAACTCTAATTTGCTTACAATCTGTAAAACTTCAATAGTTCAGAACATTATGTCTAAAACCACAATTCATGTCGCAATCGCTATTTTATTTCATCAAACTCAGGTTCTGGTCGGTTGGCGTGAAGCTAAACAGCATCAGGGCAATAAATATGAGTTTCCAGGTGGAAAAGTAGAACAGGGCGAATTGCCTATAGAGGCATGTCGACGTGAAGTGATTGAAGAAGTCGGAATTGACATCGAACAATGGCAGGCTTTTGATTTTATTTCGCATGAATATGAAGATGTCATCGTCAATCTGCATATTTTCCATGCTTCGGTTCAGCCAGAACAATTAGCTGGAATCAAGCAGCCTTGGCGCTGGTATAGCCGGGATGAACTCAGTGAACTAAATTTTCCTAAAGCCAATCAGGCCATGATTCAAAAGCTGCAATGGCCGAGAAAGATCAAAATTTCTGAAGACTTGAGTCACCTGAATAATCTGGAAACAGACCAGATGCTGTATTGGCGAGTAATGGCCAGCCCTGAACACATTAGCCAGTTACAGCAGATTCCAGTCGATCAGTTATCCAGATTGATCATTAATCAGGAACTTTGGTCACAATTGAATGAATTGCAGCAGCAAACCATTCGTACGCTTCACCTGAAACAGTCTCAATTGATGCAACTGCAAAAAGGGGAGTTAGCTGGTGGCTATCGTTATCTTGCAGCCTGTCACGATCTGGAAGCATTAAAACATGCAGAAAACATAGGCTGTGAAGCAGCTTTACTCAGCCCGGTACTGGCAACAGAAACACATCCTGATACCGCAGCTTTAGGCTGGGAAAAATTTAAACAGATGGCTGAACAGGTACAGATTCCTGTATTTGCCTTAGGCGGTATAAAAGCTGAAGATCTAGACCATGCTCAAAACCAGCATGCTTATGGGATTGCAGGGATCCGTTATGTTTAAGTCAGAAACTTATTATAAATAACCGGGCTCACGCCAGGGCCTTAAAATTTCTTTAAGGCCTGCTGAGCTTGCTGAATGGCTTTGGTGTTTTTTTGCAGTTGAGCTGCTTTCAGGCGCACCTGCCAGAGCTGCTTTTTCATTGCATTGGTCTGCGCATAGCTCAAACCACGTAAGGCGAAAGCATCTGCACGGGCCGGCTGGTTTTTACGGTTTGCGATCAAGCCAAGATACAGATAAGTTTCTGAAGCTTGGGGCGCCAAACGCTGAGCTTGTACTGCAGAAGTTTCAGCTTGATTATATTGTTGCTTGCTATAGGCCTGCTGAGTTTGCTGCATCAATTTTTTAAATGCAGGTAAGTTACGTCCATCATCAAACTTTTGTGCCTGAGGCTTTTGCTCAGGGATCACAATCTTCTGACGTTTAATCTCCGGTCGATCATAGGGCGTAATCACTACACCATCAGGTGTAGAGGATTTTGGTTTCTGCTGAACCGGAGGTTTAGTAGGAGCCGCAGGCTGTTCTGGCTCCGACATGCTTTGGCAGCCCACCAGACCGAGGATGAGCAGACCAGGAATCAATTTTCTTAACATAAACATAGACTCAATTATTGGCTATAACTTCCACTCGCGATAATACGGGTTTGTTTAGCAACTTCGCGTTCTATTTCTGTTTCACTTTCTTGTATATAACGACTGAGATCATCATCTTCCTCATCTTCTGGTGAAGGTTCTGAATCAATCGTATAAGGTTCAGTGGCGTAATGCGAGATGCCACAAGCAGTTGCCTGATTAGGCAAGGCATGACGTGAAATCGGAATATACATGGCACCATCACAGCCTTGGGCAGTCAGTTTACCTGTATAACGGTCCAGCCAGTGCCATTCAATTTCATTAGGCTGAGCCAGATTCACCGGCTTCTGATGCAGCTGTTTCATGACATTGGTCCAGACCGGAAGTGCACCTGAAGAACCGGTTAATCCAGTGACTTTGTTGTCATCCAGACCTAACCAGACCACTGTCATATAGTTGCCAGAATAACCTGCAAACCATGAATCACGGGTATCGTTTGTCGTACCCGATTTACCCGCCAGATTCAGGTTGCGTGGCAAACTGTTATAGGCAGAACGACCAGTACCACTCGACATGACCTGTTGTAAACCATAATTCAGAGCATAGGCTGATGCTGGATCAATCGTCGGCTGAACACTTAAGCTGTAACGTTCAAGCGAGTGGCCATTCGCATCGACTACAGAACGAATCGATTTCACCGGATATTTAAAGCCACCTGTTGCGAAGTTACCGTAAATATTCATCACTTCCATCGGTGACATATCTACTGCACCTAAATAAATAGATGGATAATTTGGTATGTCAGAAGTCACACCGAATTTTTGTAGATGGTTAATAAAGGTCGACAGGCCAAATTCCTGCGCCAAACGCACCGCGGATAGGTTATAGGATTGTGACAGGGCAAGAGACATCGGTACTACACCATGTGCGCTACCACTATAGTTTTTCGGTGTCCATGGTTTGCCATCACTTTGAATGGTGATCTGGCTGTCTTCAATTGGACTGGCCCAGTGATAGCGATTCGATTCTAGTGCTGTCAAATAAATCACCGGTTTGAGTAATGAACCCACCTGACGCTTGGCATCTAAAGCACGGTTAAAACCGGTAAAGTCCTGGGTAGAACCTACCGCTGCAACCAGTTCGCCATTTTCAGGGTGTGCGACCAGAACAGCACCTTGCAAATCTTTTAGACGACCTGGATTGCCTTTACTTAAACGGGCTACACTTTCCTTAAAGCTGTCCTGAATTCGGGTTTGTGCCAATGGATCTAAGGTTGTGAAAATACGCAGACCCTGGTTGGTTAAATCAGTTTCCTGATATTCGGTACGCAACTGACGGCGAACGATATCCAGAAAATCCGGGAAGCGAGCAGGGCCTAAAGTTGGTTTGGAAATGACGTTCAGCGGACGGGCAGTTTCTGTTTCATACTGATCTTGGGTCAGATTACCCATTACCAGCATATTATTCAGAACCACATCACGACGTTTTTTCGCAAGTTCAGGATTACGCCATGGGTTATACAGGCTTGGACCTTGGACCAGACCGACTAAAAAGGCCTGTTGAGAAATATTCAGTTCACGTAACGGCAAGCCAAAATAAAATTGTGAAGCCAGACCATAACCATTTACGGAATAGTTGCCATTTTGGCCCAGATTCACTTCATTTAAATAGGCTTCCAGAATCTCATCTTTGCCATAATGCAATTCAATCAGCATTGCCATAAAGGCTTCATTCACCTTACGTTTTAAGGTGCGTTCTGGTGTTAAGTAGAAATTCTTGACCAGCTGCTGGGTGAGGGTTGAACCACCTTGACGTTTACCACCAGTAATATTACTTACCACTGCACGTGCAATCCCGCGTGGAGATACACCATGGTGATTGTAGAAATTACGGTCTTCAGTGGCAATTAATGCGTCAATTAACGGTTTAGGCACTTTATTGAGCTTAATCAGCACACGGTCTTCATTATGCTGTGGATAAATACCACCAATCAATAAAGGTTCCAGACGGGCAATCCCGCTAGAAGAGGGTTTGGTCGCACTTACTTCAGCAATCTGATCGCCATCAAAGCTGACTTTCAATACCTGTTCAGGTTCAACGCGATCGCCAAAATCAAAGCCACGGGTATGCACATACATGGTATTGCCAGTGCTGACAAAGCTGCCCGATTTGGTATAGCTGTCTGAACCTTTATAACCCAGTAATTTTAATTCTTGTTGGAAATCCTGCTGGCTGACCGGGGCATTTACATACACTTCCATCGGGCGTGCGAAAACCTTGGCCGGAATATCCCAGCGTTGACCTTCAAATTTTTCACGCACAATATTATCTAATTTAATCAAATAGATACTAAATGCTACAAATGCAGAAATGACTAGAATGGAGAAGATTAAGGCAATGAACCCCATACCTCGTTCAGATTTCATAAATGACGATAAGACCCTGTGAAATTGTGCTAATCATGCGAAGCTTTTCATTATTTTGCAATATTTAATCAATTATTGAGATTAAAATTAAAATTAAACTTCACATTTTCTCCTTAATTTCAATCTATTTCAATTCAATTCTGCACAGCTTTGTCATGTTATAAATTGTCATCCTATTCAAGCTTAATGTTATGATAAGCAGGATTCGAAGCGGAGCGACGACACTGGTGCAAATTTCCCACAAGACATTTCGAAATATCGGGTTGATTGGACGCCCGGATAAATCTTCAGTGGTTGAAACCTTATGCCTGATCCACGATCATCTGCTCAATTTAGGTCTACATCCTGTTTTTGATGCAGATACAGCTGAACTGGTTCCTTATCAGAATACCCAAACAGTTAGCCGCGCCTTGTTGGGCGAAGTGGTTGATCTAGTCATTGTGGTAGGTGGGGATGGTTCACTGTTACATGCAGCGCGGGCATTGGTAAAATACAATACGCCAGTGATCGGGGTGAACCGTGGTCGTTTGGGCTTCCTGACAGATATCAAGCCAACTGAAGTCATCTTTAAACTGGATCAGGTATTAAAAGGTGATTTTCAGGCAGAACGCCGTTTCTTGCTGGAAATGGAAGTTCGCTCCAAAGGTGAAATCATCTATGATGCGATTGCCCTGAATGATGTGGTCTTGCACTCCGGTAAATCGGTGCATATGATCGATTTCGAGCTGAATATTGATGGACAATATGTCTATCGCCAGCATAGTGATGGTCTGATTGTATCTACACCGACCGGTTCAACAGCCTATGCGCTTTCCGGTGGTGGGCCGATTGTGCATCCAAGTATGGATGCAATTGTGCTGGTGCCGATGCATCCGCATACCTTGTCTTCACGTCCGATTGTGGTCGGAGGGCATAGTGAAATTAAACTGATGATTCGTGAAAATCGCGTACTGCCGATGGTGAGTGCGGATGGACAACACAGTGTGTCTTTGAATGTTGGCGATAGCGTCCATATTCGTAAGCATCCCTTTAAACTGAATCTTCTGCATCCGCCAGGTTATGACTTCTATAATGCATGTCGAACCAAACTGGGCTGGAATCAGGACTTCGACTATCTTAAGCAGGATTAAATATGAATATTGAACAAATGCTTGCCGTACTCAATCCTGAGATTGTAGAACGCTTAAGAACAGCCATTGAAATTGGCAAGTGGCCAAATGGTGTAGCACTGACTCAGGAGCAGCGTCAGACCTGTATGCAGGCTGTCTATGCCTGGGAAATGAAAAACCTGCCAGAAACCGAACGTAGCGGTTATATCGATCGTGGCACTAAAGAAGAAGGCGAACAATGTGATGATGATCATCACAAAAATGAGCCGGAATTTAAACCGATCCGTTTCGTTTAATCGAAACCGAAAAAAAGACCACAGATGTGGTCTTTTTTAATGTCTGTTTTCTGGTCTGATCAAACTGAAAGACGGCTATTCCAGAGTTCTCTGGCTTTTTGCATCGCCGCTTCATAGCTGTCATATTCGCCCATGGTATACAGTGCAATGCCCATAGTTTCAACCACTGCGATTTCCCCATATTCATGTGAGCGTTGACCTTCCCATACTTGCTTAAACACAGCTAGATCCAGCTCTTCTTCAATCGGACTACGGTTGTCAGTCAGTTTTGGTAATTCGTGCTCATAAAGTTCGCCATTCTTAATTCCGCAGATTAAAGTTTTGGCATCCGGGTTACGTTCGAACTCACCACCTTCACCTTTAATGACTGCACTATTTTGATAGCCTAACTTGTAAGCGGACTGCTGATGTGAACTACGATAAGCAGGGTGGAAAATGGCTTGTAAAGTCGCTTTGGCATTAAATGGATTAATCAGGCGTGCCAGCGTATGAATCGGAGAGCGTAAGCCCATGACATTACGTAGCCCGATCAACTCAGCCAGAATTGGAGAGATCACCTCCAATGGCAGGTAAGCAAAATGTTTGTCTTTAAGCTGCTGTTCCACCTCAACATCATTTTGGCAGATCGGATAGCCTAAGTAGTTAAGTACCTGTTCGGTATAGACCCGATTCAAGGTATGACCTGAAGCACCATGCATTACGATATTATAGCCATGCTTAGCGAGGGTAAGCGCAGCCAGAATGAACCAGGGATAATGTTTGCGTTTACCTGCATAAGACGACCAGTCCAGATCAACATCCAGTGCCTTGAAATTCAGTTGGTCACGGGTTGCCTGCACAAAGCCTGCGAGTTCATCAACAGATTCTTCCTTGACGCGTAATAGCATCAGAAAAGCGCCCAGTTGTACGTCCAGTACTTCATTTTTCAGGATCATGCTAAAAGCCTGATAGGCTTCTTCATAGCTTAAAGAACGTGCACCATTTTTTCCCTTGCCAATAATACGAATAAACTGGGCAAAAGGATGTTCGGCATCTTTATAAATATTTCGCTTTGTGGTCATGGGCATAGATCAATCATGTTCATCAAGTATTGGCATATTTTACGCTGATATTGGTATTTCACCTTCTTATTTTGCAGAATTATTATAGTTTTATAAGACTATAGTCTAAGAGGTATTGTTTAGTATTTAGGCAAATTTAACATTTCGGGTTAAACAAAAGTCTAAAAAGCGGTTAAAATTTCACGCAATTCTTGTGTTTGCTTTATCTCCTGATCAATGCACTGACTTTTCTTAAAGATCGGTGTTCCTGTGATTGTTAAATGTACATACACATTCTAATTTCAGTATCAGATTAATTTTTTGATACATAGGCACTTTTTTGTTTCAGACAATGAAGTATTGGACGCTTGTTTTTTAAAAATAAGTGAAAACTGAATATTGCTTCTGGTTAGAAGTATATCGTGAAGTAAGGTTATGGCTAAAAAACCAATTTATAAGTCGCTTTATTTTCAAGTGATTGTAGCCATTATTGCGGGTATCCTCGTCGGACATTTCTCGCCAAGTGGTACACAAATCATTAATGGTGCAGAACAATATGTTCCAGGTCTGGGCGAACAACTAAAGCCGCTGGGTGATGCATTTATCCGTTTAATTAAAATGATCATCGCACCTGTGATTTTCTGTACCGTGGTTAGCGGTATCGCAGGTATGGAGAGCATGAAATCAGTCGGTAAAACTGGTGGTGTCGCGCTACTTTACTTCGAAATCGTATCAACAATGGCGCTGATCATTGGTCTTCTGGTGATTAATATTGCCAAGCCAGGCGTTGGGATGAATGTTGATCCGGCATCGCTGGACACGGCCGGGATTTCTAAATATGTAGAGTCGGGTGCTTCTCAGTCTACCGTTGATTTCTTTATGAATATCATTCCAAATACGGTGGTTGGTGCATTTGCTGAAGGTGAAATCCTGCAAGTCCTTTTATTTGCGATCCTGTTCGGTTTTGCATTACACAAACTGGGTGCACAAGGTAAGCCAGTTCTTAAACTGGTAGATCAGATTTCACATGTGTTCTTTAACATCGTGAACATGATCATGAAACTTGCACCTATTGGTGCGTTCGGTGCGATGGCTTTCACGATCGGTAAATATGGGATCGGTTCTCTGGCGCAATTGGCCCAGTTGATCATCTGTTTCTATATCACCTGTTTGCTGTTTATCTTTATTGTGCTGGGTTCAATTGCACGCTTTACCGGCTTTAGCATTGTCAAGATGATTCGCCTGATTCGTGAAGAGCTGTTGATTGTACTCGGTACTTCATCGTCTGAATCTGTATTGCCACGTATGCTGAAAAAACTGGAGCTGGCAGGTGCTGAAAAGTCAGTGGTGGGTCTGGTCATTCCAACAGGTTATTCGTTTAACCTGGATGGTACTTCGATTTACCTGACAATGGCGGCAATCTTCATTGCACAGGCGACCAATACGCAACTTGATTTGTCTCACCAGATTACCTTGCTTCTCGTATTGCTCATTTCTTCTAAAGGTGCAGCGGGTGTAACTGGTTCAGGCTTTATCGTGATGGCAGCAACCTTAGCGGCTGTAGGTAATATTCCGGTTGCAGGTCTGGCTTTGATTCTCGGTATTGATCGCTTCATGTCTGAAGCCCGTGCCTTGACCAATCTGGTCGGTAACTCTTTGGCAACTCTGGTTGTAGCAAAATGGGTCGGTCAGTTAGATATGGACAAGCTGAACTATGCATTAGCAAATCCGGCTGAAATTGATGAAAAAATGGCGCAAGAAGGCAACAATGCTCATTAAGTTTGAGTTTGTCTTATAGGTCATAAAAAAGGAAGCTTCGGCTCATTGCTGTCCCACAATTTTTCACAAGAGGAAGCTCAAATGAGCTTCCTCTTGTTTTATGGGTATTTTATCGGGTGAAAATAAAGCTTTTAAAGTTCTTCTTTCAAACAAATTCACTTGAATTATT
>NZ_VOZF01000032.1:0-28917 GCF_013419905.1 Acinetobacter sp. YH12046 | reverse complement strand
GCGCAATAAGATAGAGACTTTATTCAGTTTATTGAAAGGTCAGTACAATTTAGTGACAAGCAAAGCACGTAGTGTTCATGGATTTCTAGGAGGGATTTACGCGTCCTTGTGTGCATATCAACTGATCTATAAAAATAAGCCAACAATTCAAATTATGAAGTCATCGGCTTAAGCAGGATTCGGGTTACTTTAGGATTGGGTACAGCATTAGATGCGCTTCTAAATGGAATTTTAGAAGGGGTAGATGGTGCAGGCCAGGCATTATTCGATAACCTGGTTGAACCACTAGTTAGCGATATTTTGCTAGATACCGTGCTTGAAGAAACTGGCCTAACGACTGGTTTAAATACCTTGCTCGGATCATTAAATGCATTGCTAAGTACTTTAGGGCTGGATGATGTTTTACCAGCTGTTGATGGCTTAATAGACCTGATCGCTCAAGAAGCCTTAAGTAATCCATTAACGCTATTTGGTGGAACCACTGCTGAAGTCTACGAAGTCAATGGAGAAATCTACCGTGCAACAGGCAATATTCAGGAAACTTCAGCCGACGGCACACAAGCGGATAATTGGGCGGGTGGCGTATTAACTGAGATTAATGGGCAGCCAGTAACTTTCGATTTAAGTGATGAAGGAGGTAACTTTACCCTTATCGAAGGGACATATGGTGAGCTCAAACTCTATGAAAATGGTAATTTCAGTTATGAATACAATAGTGCAGTAGGACAGGGCCCATTACTGAGTGAAGTATTTGAATATACGGTAACGCGTAATGCGGGACAGGCCGATCAGGAAAGTGCTTCAGCAAATCTGGTGATCAATATTGATCGCGTAAACCAGATTCTTAACTATGCCGACGATCCAGCAGATAACCTGTTACAGGGTGGCGCAGGTGATGACATCCTGACGGGTGGTGCAGGAGCAGACACAGCGATCTATTATTTAATGAATAATGCTGATGCAACAGGCGGTAATGGTACAGATACCTGGACTGACTTCAATGCAGTTGAAGGTGATACCATCGATATCTCTGCATTATTAAGTGATCAGGCAGTAGATGCATCAAATCTGGGGAACTATATCACGCTCGAACAACGTGGAGATGATACAGTCGTGACGATCGATCGTGATGGTTCCGATACCGATACCACCTTTGCGCGCGCTGATTTGCTGATATTGCAGAATGTAGACAGTGCAACTTTACAGCTGGATGACATCATTAAATATAATCCAATCTGATCAGCAGGTTCAGAATGGATGATTTATAAAATTTTATGATGTCATTGAACTTCAATTAAAAAATCCCGCTTAATGCGGGATTTTTTAATTTTACATGGGCATTTAAAGTGTTAAAAACCAGATAGAAGCAGCAATGACGACAATTAAGATAACCAGAAAGATTTTTAGATTGGTTTTAGGATAAGTGGTGCTTAAGCTCGCTTTCGTAATTTCCTGACCTGCGGGATCATACAGAATCACCTTTTGTGCACTATTTTCATAACCTAATTCTAGCAGGGCACGCTGTTCAAGAGCTGTCAGACCCTCTTCAGGCATATCCATAACTTGCAGCAGCGTTGTAGAGCCCCAAAGTTTTTGAACAATTGAAGTAGATACCAGCTGTTTTAGGGTGTCTGAGGCAGCATTAAAGTCGGCAATGATGCTGCGTTCATGCGCATAGGGAACGGGAGGCACCATTGTTTGCACAATCGTGCCCTCATTGTCCATCAGTTGCATTTTATCTTTATAAATTTGCACCCATATTGCATTGGGAAGTTTGGATAACTGATCTTGCAGCATGAATTGCCTACGTATTGCTTTGATATTAAATTAAATAATCTATAAACATATCCCGTATCAAGACGGGATATGTAATGTTCCATTACTTGGCAGGAGCACCATATTCATTATTTTCTTTTTTGGTATCACTTGCCCACCAGATAATGAGTAAAATGGCTCCTATCCCTGTCAGTACAAGCAATTGCCACCATCCAGAGCGTCCAATGTCATGCAAGCGACGTGCCCCTACAGCCAGACTTGGGAGCAGAAGCGCTAAATTTAGCAGGCCATTCACCAAAGGCTTGGTGCCTAAAACTGCATCAATGGCTTCACTAATAATGCTTAAAATTACACAAAACAGCATAAAGAACCAAAATTCTTTACGGCGTGCACGACCTGAAAAGTTTGCATAATTGGTTAGACATTTTACGAACCAATCGATACTGCTGTAATTCTCTTCAGCCTGATCCAGATTGGAATATTTATTAATCTGATTGCTAATGCTTTCTCCCAGATGAATCGAGTTTCCCAAAGCCAGATAAATATCTGCTGCCTGACCGGTTGAGTTAACAATAAAATCAACCCGGTCACCGCGTGAAGGAGGGCGTTGTCCACGCCAGTCTGCACCGCTAAAACTGTAGCGGTTGTTATCATCCCCTGTGATAAAACCCGTATTATCTTGAATAGAAAAATCCAGGATGGAACCTTTCATAAGCCCTCTCTATTTATCTTCTGGCTATTATGGATTTGTATAAATATTATTCATATATGGCCGATAGTAACATAGGAAATTTATTTTGAGATCAAGCTTTTATAAAAATATTTAGGTAATAAATTTTCACTATCTAAAGCTAGAAGTTCTGATTAATAAGAAGTTGATTTAGCCGATAACGAATAATTTAGTTAAATTTAGATTTTCTTAATTTGTTGAATAATAAGGAATGATTTAATGGAGCAAAACTAAGATAAGTTTAATAAGGCTAAAAATATACTGAAATTTATAAAATATAATTTAAATCAATAACTTAATTAATTTTAGTATTTTATTCAATATAAATATATTGCGAATTTTTACGTAGAGTTTGAATAAGAAACTAATCCCCAACAGACTTTGCTTAAGTTAATAAATGCTTATATATTGATCTCATAAAACAACTTAAACATTACACTATTTTTTTAGTGAATTCACCTATTTTATAAAGGCTATTTTAATTAATAAAACATTAAAGGGTGTCATGATGAAAGCTATTCCAATGAAGAAGATGATTAACTGCGTTGCGATGAGTGGTGTATTGCTATTCACTGCTGGTCAAACAATGGCAATGAATCAGCAATCTTCAACTGCTGCTCAAGCAAATTCTAAAGCATCAAATGACAGCCGAATGAATTTAACTGAGAGCCAAGTGATTAAGGTTGTAAGTACGGTCAATAACGGTGAAATTAAACAGGCAAAAACAGCTTTGCCAAAACTTAAAACAGATGACGCACGTAAGTATGCGCAAATGATGATTAGCGAACATACAGCGAACGAGAAAAAAGGCCAGGCTCTGGCAGACCGTTTAAAATTAACTCCTCAAGCAAGCAGTCTCAGTACGGCATTGCAAAGCGATAATGACAAGATTGTTACTGACCTGAGCAAGCCATCTGCAGCCGATAAAGACTATATGATGAGTCAGGTTGAAGTACATCGTAAAGCCCTGAACACTTTGGATACACAATTGATTCCAAGTGCGAAAAATGCGGAATTAAAAAGCATGTTGACGCACACCCGTACTGCGGTAGCGACACATCTGAAAAAAGCTGAACAAATCGTTGAAAAGATGAAATAAGTTAAGCATTCATCCAATAAAAAAACCGCCATTTTAGGCGGTTTTTTTGATCATAATACTTTATATATTATGTGATATTTCTTACCAGCTTAACGCGCCACCAGTTTGATAATCTGTTACGCGAGTTTCGAAGAAGTTCTTCTCTTTACGTAGATCCATCATTTCTGACATCCACTGGAATGGATTGTTCACACCAGTAAACTGTTCAGGCAAGCCTAACTGGCTCAAGCGACGGTTACAGATAAATTTCAGGTATTCTTCCATCATACCGGCATTCATGCCCAATACACCGCGTGGCATCGTGTCACGTGCATATTCGATTTCAAGCATGGTGCCTTCAAGGATCATCTGAATCACTTCTTGCTGGAATTCAGCAGTCCACAGATGTGGGTTCTCGATCTTGATCTGGTTGATCATATCAATACCGAAGTTCAGGTGCATAGATTCATCACGCAGGATGTACTGGAATTGCTCAGCAACACCATTCATCTTGTTACGACGACCCATAGACAGAATTTGGGTGAAACCGCAGTAGAAGAAGATACCTTCAAGTACACAGTAGAATGCGATCAGGTTGCGAAGCAAGATCTGGTCGTTTTCTGGTGTACCGGTTTTGAAAGTAGGATCACTTAGAGATTGTGTATATTTCAGGCCCCAAGCCGCTTTACGTGCAACTGATGGGACTTCGCGGTACATGTTGAAGACTTCACCTTCGTCCATACCTAAAGACTCGATACAGTACTGGTAAGCATGCGTATGAATCGCTTCTTCAAATGACTGACGCAGGATGTACTGACGGCATTCAGGGTTGGTGATGTGACGGTAGATCGCCAATACCAGATTGTTTGCTACTAGTGAATCCGCGGTAGAGAAGAAACCAAGTGAACGCATCACGATGGTACGTTCATCTTCAGTCAAGCCATTTTCAGACTTCCACAACGCGATGTCGTGGTTCATGTTGATTTCTTGAGGCATCCAGTGGTTCGCACAACCATCCAGATATTTCTGCCAAGCCCATTCGTATTTGAATGGCACTAACTGGTTCAAGTCAGCACGGCAGTTGATCATACGTTTATCATCAACCTGTACACGCTGTGCGCCCATCTCAAGTTCTTCAAGACCAGGCGCAACGTCCAGTTGGTCTAGGGAAGCAGATGCTCTTGCCAGTGAATCGGTTGAATTTGATCCTGCGCTTCGAGGGGCTGCAGCGGGTTGTGCAGCTGCCACATTCGACGATGTGTTGCTTGCATCAGATACCATCTGCGGATTAGCCGTTTTTTTCGGCTCGACGGGCGTAGGCTGCTGTTCAGGTGCAGCCGGTTTTTGCGAATCATCTTCGAAATCGTCCCAACTTAGGATAGACATATCAATTCTCTCTAGTTGCTTTATATCTTTTATTAGACATCCAGCAGTGCTGAGATGTCTTACTATACGCTCAATTTGTGTAAACAAAATTAAGTTTTGTCGATGAATGCTCTGAATTTGTTCAGAGATAAATCCCCACTACTTATTTTGTTTACGCTGTTGCTGGCGAACTTTAAACCAGAAGTAAGCAATCGGTGCGTAAAAGGTAATGGCAAAGGAAAGGATCAATGCCACAAGTCCTAACATGTAATTGTGAGTCATATGGGGCATTGAGGTTTCCTTTATTGTTAAATATTAAATCCTCCCCAAACCCATCCTTTAATAAAGGAGGGGGATTTCCGTGAATTCTTTTGCTTACACGGAAGTCCCCCTTTGGAAAAGGGGGATTTAGGGGGGATTTTGTATTAAGTAACTACCTGAGTAGTTGACTTAAGATTTTTTATGTTTTGTTCATTTGCTTGGTTTATCGAAACCAATATTGCAACTGAGCAAGGTAATAAGCATGTGAAGCAAAAAATCTGAATTTCCTTGCGTACAATGCGAACTTTCTTTTTAAATTCTTTAAGCTTTTTCGACATGTTCTATTCCTTTACGGAATCAATCATGACGAATTAGCAAAAGTGAGTTCTTATGCTAACCGCTCATAAGAATCAACCATTGCTAATTCGCAATATAAGAGATAAATCTCGGTTGATTCCTAATCCAGCTAACTTACTGACAAGCCTCACAATCAGGATTATCAATTGAACATGCTTGTGGCACTGGCGCTGCTTGAGTGAAACCTTCTTCCTCTACAGGCGCTTCAGGTTTTTTCTCTTCAACCACTGGCGCTGCAACTACAGGAGCCGCAACAGTTGCAGGTTTAACTGCATTCAATGCACCAGTATTAATGGTTGATTTTTCAGCAGAAGTTGCACCTAATGCACGTAGGTAGTAAGTGGTTTTCAGACCACGTAACCAAGCCATCTTGTAAGTGATGTCCAGTTTCTTACCGTTTGCACCAGCGATGTACAGGTTCAGAGATTGCGCCTGATCGATCCATTTTTGACGACGAGAAGCAGCATCTACGATCCAGCGTGGCTCAACTTCAAACGCAGTCGCAAAGATCGCTTTCAATTCTTCAGGAATACGAGAAATCTTTTGTACTGAACCTTCAAAGTGTTTCAGGTCATTGACCATCACTGCATCCCAAAGACCACGTTCTTTCAACGCACGTACCAGGTACGGGTTGATCACTGTGAATTCACCAGACAGGTTAGATTTCACATACAGGTTCTGGAATGTAGGCTCAATGGATTGAGACACACCACAAATGTTCGAAATAGTTGCAGTTGGCGCAATCGCCATCACATTCGAATTACGCATACCGTCTTTTTGAACTTTGGCACGTAAAGTGTCCCAGTCCAGACGTTGTGTGCGGTCTACTTCAAACATGCGTTCTGGACGAGTTTTCGCAACCAGGTCAAGTGAGTCGATTGGCAGAATACCTTGATCCCACAGTGAACCTTTGAATGTTTCATACGTACCGCGTTCAACAGCAAGGTCACTTGAAGTTGAAATTGCGTAGTAAGAAATCACTTCCATTGATTCATCAGCAAACTCAACCGCAGCGTCAGAACCGTAAGCCATACCCATTTCGTAAAGCGCATCCTGGAAGCCCATGATACCCATACCGACTGGACGGTGTTTCAGGTTCGAGTTACGTGCTTGTGGAACTGCGTAGTAGTTGATGTCGATCACGTTATCGAGCATACGAACCGCAGTTTTTACTGTACGAGCCAGTTTTTCACGATCCAGCTTGCCGCCTTGAATGTGTTGTACCAGGTTGATCGAACCTAAATTACATACTGCGATTTCTTCTTTGCTGGTGTTCAGGGTGATTTCTGTACACAGGTTAGAAGAGTGAACCACACCTACGTGTTGTTGTGGTGAACGCAGGTTACATACGTCTTTGAACGTGATCCATGGGTGGCCTGTTTCGAACAGCATAGACAGCATTTTGCGCCACAAATCTTTTGCACGGATTTTCTTGTGCAACATGTTTGTTTCTTTGGCAATGCTTTCGTAGTAAGCATAACGCTCAGCGAATTCTGCACCAGTCAGATCATGAAGATCAGGCGTTTCAGAAGGTGTGAACAGTGTCCATTCAGCATCTTCGAATACACGTTGCATGAACAGGTCAGGAACCCAGTTCGCAGTGTTCATGTCGTGAGTACGACGACGGTCATCACCCGTATTCTTACGCAGCTCAAGGAATTCTTCGATATCCAGATGCCAGGTTTCCAGGTATGCACATACCGCACCTTTACGTTTACCACCCTGGTTTACTGCAACAGCAGTATCGTTGGCAACTTTAAGGAATGGCACCACACCTTGAGACTTACCGTTTGTACCTTTAATGTAAGAGTTCAGGGCACGAACTGGAGTCCAGTCATTACCTAAACCGCCTGCCCATTTAGACAGCATTGCGTTATCACGCATCGCGCCATAGATGTCAAACAGATCATCATCAATTGTAGTTAAGTAGCAGCTAGATAACTGTGGACGTAGCGTACCTGAGTTGAACAGGGTAGGCGTAGACGCCATGTAGTCGAAGCTAGACAATAAGTTATAGAACTCGATTGCACGGTCTTCACGGTTATCTTCGTTCAGGGCAAGACCCATAGACACACGCATGAAGAACAATTGCGGCAATTCGAAACGCACGCCATCTGAGTGGATAAAGTAACGGTCAAATAGGGTTTGCAGACCTAGGTAAGTGAACTGGTTTGAACGTTCTGGTTGAATCGCTGCAGCCAGCTTAGCCAGGTCAAAGTTTAACAATTCAGGTGAAAGAAGCTCTAACTCAATCCCTTTTTTCAGGAAAGTTTCAAGTGCATCACCTTCATTAGTATCAGTGGATAGACCCAAGAACTCTAAACCGGTAGCCACCAGGTCATCACGCAACAGACGTGCAGTCACATAAGTATAGTTAGGTTCTTGCTCAATACGGGTACGAGTTGCCATCATCATGGTTGTAGAGATGTCAGACTCTTTTACACCGTTATAAAGGTTTTTTACGGTCTCATCGACAATCGCCTGTACGTCGATCCCTTCAAGGCCTTCAGCAGCACGAGTCACAGTCGCAGTCAATTCGCTTAAGTCAAGCGGCTTTAACTTACCTTCTGCATCAGTGACTTGCAGTGTAGGGTGATGGTTGGCACCTAACTGTTTGCGCGCTTCAGAACGTTGTTCACGGTAGATGACATAGGCACGTGCAACTTTCTGTTCGCCAGTACGCATCAGCGCAAGTTCAACCTGATCCTGAATTTCTTCGATATGGATCGTGCCACCCGATGGTAAACGGCGTTTGAATGTATTCAGAACCATTTCCGTTAATTGTTCGATACGGTCGTGTATACGGCTCGAATCTGCACTTTGCTGGCCTTCTACTGCCAAAAATGCTTTTCCAATTGCAACAGAAATTTTTTCTGCATCAAAAGCGGCAACATCACCGGTGCGTTTAATCACCTGAAGTTGACCCGGAGTGGACGTGATTACGCTCATGTTAGCATAGCTCCATTGTCATCTATTTTTATGTTTATGGACCGTTTGAACTGGGCAAAAATCGTGCCACAGTGTTCGAGGAATAAACACAAGACCTAGTGGTTATAAAATTAATTGAACACAAGATACGGGAAAATTTAGGGTAGATCAATATTGACATTTTGCTAAATATTTTTCTGAAGTTTTATCTTAATCTTTTGCAAAAAGATCCCAATTTTTATTGATTCTTGCATAAGCCTTATCCGGCAAGGCATAGCATATCAAAGCTGGCAAAAAGTGCTTATAGATAACATTGTGGATAACTAAAAAGGCCTGAATCAACTAGTCACATTTTGTTCAGATTAAGCTTTAATCGATGCAAATAAGCCGACAAACGGTAGTTAAGTGCACATTCGAGTGAAATGTGCACGATAAAATATTACAAAATGCTACTTTGATGTATTGGTTTGGTGAACGCTATCTTGTTTACAATGTAAACGTGTGTATATTGCAAGCATATTAAAAACGTATCTATTGGATTTCAAAAGGATACGTCCGTAGCATGCGTCCATCAAATAAAGGGGCAACACATGAGCCAAGAAGAAAAGTTACCTAAAATTCTAATTGTTGAAGATGATGAGCGTCTTGCTCGTTTAACACAAGAATACCTCATCCGTAATGGTCTTGAGGTTGGGGTAGAGCCGGATGGCAACCGTGCTATTCGTCGTATTATTGCTGAGCAACCAGACATGGTGGTTCTAGATGTCATGTTGCCAGGTGCTGATGGTTTGACCATCTGCCGTGAAGTTCGTCCACATTATCATCAACCGATTTTAATGCTGACTGCACGTACTGAAGATATGGATCAGGTCTTAGGTCTGGAAATGGGTGCAGATGACTATGTCGCTAAACCGGTTCAGCCGCGTGTCCTGCTGGCTCGTATTCGTGCTTTATTGCGTCGTACCGACAAGGTGCCTGAAGATGAAGTGGCTCAGCGCATCGAATTTGATGACCTGGTGATCGACAATGGTGGTCGTTCAGTGACCTTAAATGGTGAGCTGGTTGACTTTACCAGTGCAGAATATGACCTGTTGTGGCTGCTGGCTTCAAATGCGGGCCGCATCCTGTCACGTGAAGATATCTTTGAGCGTTTACGCGGCATCGAATATGACGGTCAAGACCGTTCAATTGATGTGCGTATCTCGCGCATTCGTCCAAAAATTGGTGACGATCCTGAAAATCCAAAACGTATTAAAACAGTACGTAGTAAAGGTTATCTATTCGTCAAAGAAACTAACGGTATCTAATCGGTGCCTTTAGCCGCCTGAATAAACAGGATAATTAATAGGTGTTTAAACACAGTATATTTTTGCGGATATACGCAGGCCTGGTCATGCTTGTGGTCCTGGTGGCAGTATTCAGCTATCTGCTGGTACAGATCATCAACTACCAGCGTGCGCAGGAGTATCGTGAATCCCTGACTAATGGTATGGCATATATCATCAGTGAGGGGGTTGCGAGACAGCCTAATCTGCAGCAAAAGATGGATTGGGTTTCAGATGCGTCTGATCTGTTGGAATTGCCGATCTACTATGTCGAAGCCAGTAAAGTGGATATTACCCGAGCGGAAGGTCGACGTCTGGCTGACCGTAAGGCAGTCGTGCGTTGGGATGCCAAAACCGGGGTAGCTTATATTGTCATCGGGCTACGTGATGATCCAAGTCATTATCTTTATATTAAGGCGGATAATATTACTGAACGTCAGATGAAGGCTTTACCGGTCTTTATTCTGGATTATCTGGTGTACTACCCAGGTCAGGAAAAAGAATACCTGAAGCGAATTCAGGATTATTTCTCTTATCCAATCTCGATCGAAAATGTCCAAAGCCTGCCACTAGATTCCGAGCAGATCGGACGTTTGCGTCTGGATCACAGCATTATTTTATATCGTGATAGTGCCTCAATTCGCGGCACTACAATTTCGATCATTTCTCCTATTCCTAGCTCGACGTCTGAAGTGCTGGTGATGGGGCCAGTGCCGTTATTTAACTGGATGCCATTCCAGTTAGCTGCCGGAATTACCTTATTGAGCCTGTTTGTCTTAAGTCTGGGGATTTATGGTCTGCTGGTGCCAATGCAACGTAAACTGCGTGAAGTGAGCTATGCCCTGAACAAGATGAAAACCGGGAACATGTCATTGCGTCTTCCGGTGGAGGGCAGTGATGAGATGGCGACGCTGGCTTCCAGCTATAACAATATGTCGGACCATATTCAGCGCCTGATTGAAGCGCAGCGTGAATTGATGCGTGCTGTATCGCATGAGCTGCGTACACCGGTTGCCCGTATCCGTTTTGCTGTGGAAATGATGGCAGATGAAGACGACTATGATTATCGCTTGCAGCAGGTTGAGCAGATCGATAAGGATATTGAAGCCTTAAATACCTTGATCGATGAAATCATGACCTATGCCAAACTGGAACAGGGCATGCCTTCAATTGAATTTGAAGATATTGATCTGTTTGAAGTGTTGGAGCAGGTGGCCGTCGAAACAGATGCTCTAAAAACTGGCAAAGAAGTTGAAGTGCTGCCAATGTCAGTACCTGTAACCGTAGAAGCTGAACGACGTTACCTGCATCGTGTGGTGCAAAATCTGGTGGGTAATGCAGTACGCTACTGTGAGCAGAAAATCCTGATCAGCGGCGGACTAGATGCTAAGGGCATGGCGTATATCTGTGTAGAAGATGATGGTCCGGGGATTCTAGAAGCTGACCGCGCCCGTATCTTTGAAGCTTTTGCCCGACTGGATGATAGTCGTACCCGTGCTTCAGGGGGGTATGGTTTGGGCTTGTCTATTGTCAGCCGGATTGCTTACTGGTTTGGTGGAGAGATTCAGGTCGATCAAAGTCCGACACTGGGTGGTGCACGCTTTATCATGATTTGGCCAGCCAGCCGTTACGGTAAAAAAATCAAGCAAAAACCGATCGAAAAGCTGGAAAAAGCTGAAGTGTCAGATCAGTCAGAATAAGAGTTTAGGTGAGAAAAAACGATACATAGGTATCGTTTTTTTATGGCTATTTAAAGGGGATTATTCATGGATGGTAGCATCCGGTTCAATCAGTGGCTTGCCTTCTTTCAGGCTGTTTAAGGCATCAGAATTGAAGTTGATCAGTAGCTTGTTATTTTTAACATCTACCTGATAGCTTTGGATTAGCTTCTGGTCACCAGATAAGGTTTCAAGCTTGTACTCATCGGCAATATTCATAATACCGTCCAGGTTAATGCTGGAAGAGGCATAGTCTGTCTGGAAAAGTTTATGAATATCCCCTAAGTCAAAGATTGCATTGCTGGCATCCTGATGTTTTTGGATATAGCTTTCTACATGTCGCATCAATAATTGAGCAAAGAAAAAATAATCAGGTTTATGGGTAAATCGTAGAGACATGCATGGACTCCTTATTGTTACTTTATAAATGTCATAGTGTGTTTAAAAATAGAAATATCATAATCTGAATCAAACTGTTGGACGTGTTGCAAAAATACACAATTGCTCTTTTAAGGCTTACCGAGAGCGGGTAGAAAAGGGGGGCTTCTAATTGAATGACAACATTCATGTTAAACATCTTTTAAAAACACACTTATTTTCCGGAGCATGATGCAAAGGTGAAATGTTTTTAATTGATTCTTTATAAGTTTCGTTTCATTGGGTGGGTAGCCAGCCACTGTAAAAGGAGTGAGGCTTAATTATGCATAGCTTTAAAAGTCTATCTGGGTTTAGAAAAAAATAATGGAAATTTAAACTTTAATTTAAAAAAACGATCGGTTGAGATTCTATGAGCTTAAAGCCAGAATAAAATTAGGAATGTCTAAAAAATCATCCAAAAGACTAAGGCTTATAAACTAGCAAGTGAAATCCAAAATCAGGTACAATTGGCGGGATTAATTTTGTGTTTGGTGTATTTGAAGGCCAATACATACATTCTTTGTTAATAAATCGGCCTGCCAGGAGTTATCCCCGCATGAGTGCCATTACTCCATACGAATGGGCAATTATTGCCTTCGTGATCGGCGTTACATTTTTATGCGTCTTTATGCTCACTGTCCCATTACTCCTCGGGGGTAAATCATGGGGCCGTGCCAAGCAGGAGCAGTTTGAGTCAGGCGTAGTCAGCGCAGGTGGAGCTCGTATCCGCTTGTCTGCGAAATTCTATTTAGTTGCAATTTTCTTTGTAGTCTTCGACCTCGAAGCACTTTACCTGTATGCATGGGCATCTTCTGTTCGTGAAGTAGGTTGGATTGGTTTTGCAACTGCAGCTATCTTTATTTTGGTTTTACTTGTTGGTTTGGTTTACGAATTATCGACAGGCGCACTGAACTGGGCACCTTCAGACAGACGTAAAGCAGCAGGATACAAAGCTAAAATTGGTTCGCCAAGTATGGATCTTGCAGAAATTACGCGCTTCAACTCAGTTGAAGAATTGGTTATGGATCCAACTGGTCAAATCCCAGCTCAATCATCTGGTCTTGTGAAAAAATCACAAGTTCAACCCTCTGATAAGGAGTAACTCGGGATGAAATATACATTAACCCGTGCGAATCCGAATGCTGATGAATATCCACTTCAAGAGCGTATCGTTGTAGAAGATCCGCTTCTAGAAGAAGAAGTGAATAAAAATGTGTTCATGACTCGCCTAGAGGATGTAATGCACACAGCAGTGAACTGGGGTCGTAAGAACTCAGTTTGGCCATTTAACTTTGGTACATCTTGCTGCTACGTTGAATATGCAACGACTTTGACCGGTGTACATGACTTGTCACGTTTTGGTGCCGAAGTTATCCGTGCTTCACCGCGTCAGGCAGACTTGATGATTGTAGCAGGTACATGCTTCGTGAAAATGGCTCCGGTAATTCAACGTCTGTATGAACAGATGCTTGAACCGAAATGGGTGATTTCAATGGGTGCGTGTGCGAACTCAGGTGGTATGTACGATATTTATTCAGTCGTACAAGGTGTGGATAAGATTATTCCGGTAGATGTATACGTTCCGGGCTGCCCACCACGTCCTGAAGCATTGATCCAGGCTTTAATGCTGTTACAAGACCAAATTCAATTAGAGCGTCGTCCGCTGTCTGCGGTAATCGGTGATGATCTTAAGCCAGTGTATAAGCCAAAGATGATGCCGGAACGTGACCGTAAGAAAGACCAGCGTGTGGCTGTGAAGAACTTACGCTCTATGGATGAAATTAAATAATTTAAACGACCGGTTTTTTGTTGTGCACCCGCTATGGGTGTAGTTGTCGTTTAGGTTGACTGAATTTGTATTAAATAGGAAGCCAAGCCAATGGCTGAAACTGACATTGCTATGCCAGAATCAACAGCAGTTGATTCACGCCCAGCATTTGCCATCATTGAAGAGCTCAAAACCAAGTTTGGTGAGAACTTCTTTGTGCAAACAACTTTCGAGGATTTCCCGACAGTTTGGGTTGAGCGCGCACGTGTACAAGAAGTATTGATGTTCTTGCGTACCGTGCCACGTCCATACGTGATGCTATTCGACTTGTCTGCAGTAGATGAGCGTTTACGTACGCACCGTGACGGTTTGCCTGCGTCAGAATTCACAGTGTTCTATCATTTATTATCTTTAGAGCGTAACTGTGACATTCGTATTAAAGTTGCATTAAGCGACAGCGATCTGAATATTCCGACCGCAACGAATATCTGGCCAAATGCGAACTGGTATGAGCGTGAAGCTTATGACATGTTCGGCATCAATTTCGAAGGGCATCCAATGCTCCGTCGTATCTTGTTGCCAACCTACTGGGAAGGTCATCCGCTACGTAAAGAATATTCTGCACGTGCGACTGAATATACTCCGTATATTCAAGACAAAGCCAAGCAGGACTTTGAACAGGAACATCTACGTTTCGTGCCAGAAGACTGGGGTCTGAAGCGCGGTAATGCAGATGAAGATTTCATGTTCCTGAATTTGGGTCCTAACCACCCGTCTGCGCACGGTGCGTTCCGTGTAATTTTGCAGTTGGATGGTGAAGAAGTGAAAGACTGTGTGCCAGATATCGGCTATCACCACCGTGGTGTGGAAAAGATGGCTGAACGTCAAACTTGGCATTCATTCATTCCGTATACTGACCGTGTGGACTATTTGGGTGGTTGTGCTCAAAACATGCCGTATGTGATGGGTGTGGAACAATTGGCAGGCATTACTGTGCCAGACCGCGCACAATGTATCCGTGTCATGATGTCGGAATTGTTCCGTATCAATAACCACTTGCTGTACATCGGTACTGCGATTCAGGATGCCGGCGGTATGACCCCAGTATTCTATATGTTCGCTGACCGTCAGAAAGTGTATGACATCGTGGAAGCGATCACCGGTTACCGTATGCATCCAGCATGGTTCCGTATCGGTGGTACTGCACATGACTTGCCAAATGGTTGGGAAAAACTGGTTCGAGACTTACTCGACTGGATGCCTAAGCGTTTGAATGAATACTACACTGCAGCACTGAAAAACTCTGTATTTGTGGGTCGTACCCGTAATGTGGCTCAGTACGATGCGAAATCTGCATTGGCATGGGGCGTAACAGGTACTGGTCTGCGTGCTACAGGTATCGACTTTGACGTACGTAAATACCGTCCATATAGCGGTTATGAAAATTACGACTTCGAAGTACCGGTTGAGTACGAAGGCGATGCATATGCTCGTGTGATTGTTCACTTCCGTGAAATCGAACAGTCACTGAAAATCATTAAGCAGTGTCTAGAGAATATGCCATCTGGTGCGTACAAAGCGGACCATCCGCTGGCTGTTCCACCACCAAAAGACAAAACATTACAAGATATTGAAACCTTGATTACGCACTTCTTGAGCGTTTCTTGGGGTCCTGTAATGCCTGCAGGTGAATCATCTGTGATGGCAGAAGTGGTGAAAGGTGCGTCGACTTATTATCTGACTTCAGACAAGTCAACCATGAGTTACCGTACCCGTATTCGTACACCAACTTTCACGCATTTACAGCAAATGCCTTCTGTGATTAACGGCAGTCTTGTATCTGACTTAATCATTTATTTAGCGACAATCGACGTCGTAATGGCTGACGTGGATCGCTAAGGGGTAAACGCATTATGATGATTTTGACTGATAAAAAGCCACGTGTGAATGTTGAAGGGATTTTAACTTCGGAAGAAATCCACGAAATTGAACATCACATTGGGCATTACCCTTACCCACGTGCAGCGTGTCTTGATGCGCTGAAGTGTGTACAACGCCGTAATGGCTGGGTAGACGATGCTCAAATGAATGCCATCGCGCAAATGCTCAGCATGAGCCTTGCCGATTTGGAAGGGGTTGCAACGTTCTATAACCGTATTTACCGTCAGCCAGTGGGTCGTCACGTAATTTTACTGTGTGACTCAATTGCATGTTTCTTGATGGGTGCGGAGACTTTAGCAGAAGCATTCCAGCGTGAATTGGGTATCCAGTTCGGCCAAACCACAGCGGATGGCCGTTTTACCTTGCTTCCAATTTGCTGCCTAGGTAACTGTGATAAAGGTCCAACCCTCATGATTGATGAAGATACTCACGGTCTCGTGGAAGTAACATCAATTAAACAGTTATTGGAGAAGTATGTATGAATACCGAACCAAAACCAATTTATGGCGACGGTAACCCGGAAACGCATCCACTGACTTGGCGTCTAAGCAAACAAGCAAATGTCCGTCATGTCGATGACTATGAAGCGCTTGAAGGCTATGCAGGCTTTAAAAAAGCCCTGTCTATGACACCGAAAGAAGTGCTGGAAGTTGTAAAGGCTGCAACCGTAAAAGGTCGTGGTGGTGCAGGCTTCCCGGCAGGGATCAAATGGTCGCTGATGGCGCCAAATGACAATTCAGGTCCACGTTACCTGATTTGTAATGCCGATGAGATGGAACCAGGTACCTTCAAAGACCGTCTGTTGATGGAAGATCTTCCGCATCAGCTGATCGAAGGTATGCTGATTGCAGCTTATACCCTTGAAGCAACTCAAGGTTATATCTTCATCCGTGGTGAATACATCGAAGCGGCGAAGTACCTGAACGAAGCACTTGAGCAGGTTCGTGCCAAAGGTTACCTGGGTGACAACATCCTGGATTCTGGCTGGAGCTTCGAGTTACACGTGCATACCGGTGCGGGTCGTTATATCTGTGGTGAAGAAACTGCATTGATTAACTCGCTTGAAGGTCGCCGTGCAAACCCGCGTACCAAACCGCCATTCCCGCAGGTTGCAGGTGCTTGGGGTCGTCCTACGATCGTGAACAACGTAGAGACCTACAACAACTTGCCAGCCATCATGTTGCGTGGTCCAGAATGGTACATCGGTCTGTCTGCAGGTAAATCGAAAGATCCTGGCACAAAAATTTATGGTGCTTCAGGTAAGGTGAAATTCCCAGGTCTATGGGAACTGCCATTCGGTACCACTGCACGTGAAGTGATTGAAGAACATGCCGGTGGTATGCGTGACGGCCTGAAGCTGAAAGCATGGTTACCCGGTGGTGCATCAACTGACTTCCTGGCTGCCGAGCATATCGATCTTCCGATGGATGCGGAAAGCATCATGAAAGCAGGTTCACGTTTAGGTACCTGTCTATTGATGGTGGTTGATGAAACTCAATGTATGGTTTCAGCAACCCGTAACCTCGAAGAATTCTTTGCGCGTGAATCATGTGGCTGGTGTACACCTTGCCGTGATGGCTTACCTTGGGCGGTGAAAGCGCTTAAAGCACTTGAAGATGGTACTGGCAAGAAAGAAGATATCGATCACTTACAAGAACTGACTCGTAAGCTTTGGATTGGTAAAACTTTCTGTGCTCACGCACCAGGTGCTATGGAACCGTTAATGGGCGCACTCAAACATTTCCGTGGCGAATTTGAAGCGAAAGTCGTAAATGCTGCCGCTCAAACCCGCAACGTAGAACAAGCTTAAGGAATTCGACTATGGCTACAATTCATGTCGATGGAAAATCGTATGAAGTCAACGGCTCGGAAAACTTGCTGCAAGCATGTTTGAGTCTTGGCATCGACATCCCATACTTTTGTTGGCATCCATCCTTAGGTTCTGTCGGTTCTTGCCGTCAATGTGCTGTGACTCAATACGCGAATCCAGAAGATACGCGTGGTCGTTTGGTCATGTCATGTATGACACCGGCTGCTGACAATACCTACATCTCGATTGAAGACAAAGAAGCAAAAGATTTCCGTGCTTCTGTTGTTGAATTCTTGATGACCAATCACCCGCACGACTGTCCAGTCTGTGAAGAGGGTGGCCACTGTCACCTGCAAGATATGACTGTGATGACACAACATGACCGTCGTCGTTACCGGTTCACCAAGCGTACGCATTACAACCAAGAACTTGGTTCGTTCATTGCGCACGAGATGAACCGTTGTATCGCATGTTACCGTTGTGTTCGTTATTACAAAGACTATGCGGGCGGTACGGATTTCGGCGTATATGCAAACGCTTCTCGCGTTTATTTCGGTCGTCCGGAATCAGGTACTTTGGAATCTGAATTCTCAGGTAACCTGACTGAAGTTTGTCCGACTGGTGTATTCACCGATAAGACTCACTCAGAACGCTATAACCGTAAATGGGACATGCAGTACGCACCAAGCGTATGTCATGGCTGTTCTTCAGGTTGTAACATCTCTCCAGGTGAGCGTTATGGTGAGCTTCGTCGCGTTGAAAACCGTTTCAACGGTGAAGTTAACCAATACTTCCTGTGCGATAAAGGCCGTTTCGGTACCGGTTATGTAAACCGTAAAGACCGTCCGCGTCAGCCACAGTTCCGTACTGGCACGAATGTAGAAACTGTTTCTGTTGATACAGCATTGGATACCGTAATTGCGAAAATCCAAGGCAAAAAAGTACTGGGGATCGGTTCACCACGTGCATCGCTTGAAGCTAACTTCGCACTACGTGAGTTAGTTGGTCAAGACAATTACTCAACCGGTATGGCTCAAAAAGAGCAAAATTTGGTTGAGCTGGCTGCATCGATCATGCAAACCGAAGGTGTTTATAACCCGAACATGCGTGAAATCGAAAGCTATGATGCGGTACTCATTCTGGGTGAAGATCTGACTCAAACTGCGCCACGTATGGCTTTATCTGTTCGCCAAGCTGCGAAAAATAAAGGCAAGGAAATGGCTGCAGAGCGCCGTACCCAAGAATGGCTGGCTGAACCTGTACAACGTATTGCCCAAGATGCGAAATCTCCGATTTACATTCTGGCTGCAACACAAACACGTTTGTCTGACGTTGCGGAAGGTGAAGTGGTTGCTTCTCCAAATGACATCGCACGTTTAGGCTTCGCGATTGCTGCGGGTGTGAAAGGTGAAGTCATCACTGGTCTTGATGACGATGCGAAAGCATTTGCACAAACCATTGCAGATACGCTGAAAGCTGCCAAGAAACCACTGATCATCTCTGGTACAAGTCTACAAGACGCAACCATCATGGAAGCTGCTGCACAAGTAGCACAAAACCTGGGTAATGCGGGCTTGACCTTGACTGTTCCTGAAGTGAACTCAATGGGGCTGGCAATCTTCGGTGGTCAAAGCCTTGAGCAAGCATTTGCACAAGACTATGACACTGTCCTAATTGTAGAAAACGATCTTTACCGTCGTTTACCAGCGGCTCAGGTTGATGCTGCGCTTGCAGGCAAACAGGTGATCGTATTGGATCACTCTGAAACTGCGACTGTGAAGAAAGCGAACATCGTATTGTCTGCTGCCTCATTTGCTGAAGGTGATGGTACTGTCGTTTCTCAAGAAGGCCGTGCACAACGTTTCTATCAAGTGTATGACCCTAACTACTACAACCCGGAACTGGCAATCAAAGAATCTTGGCGCTGGTTACACGCACTGGAAACAGGCGTACAAGGCAAAGCGATTTCTTGGACAGTACTGGATGATGTCATCGAGTCAGTAGCAAGCAATGTTCCTGCACTTGAAGGTATTCTGGATGTAGCACCAGATGCGGGCTTCCGTGTACATGGTCTGAAAGTGGCACGTGAACCACGTCGTTACTCAGGCCGTACTTCGATGCGTGCGCCATTGTCTGTCCACGAGCCGAAACAGCCAACCGATATCGATTCTGCATTAACATTCTCTATGGAAGGTTATGTGGGTAATGAAACACCATCTCCACTGATTCCATTTGCCTGGTCTGCAGGCTGGAACTCACCACAAGCCTGGAACAAATACCAGGATGAAGTGGGCGGTCACTTAAAAGGCGGTGATTCAGGCGTTCGTTTATTCGACCGTTTACCAAAGCGTCCAGCGCGTAGCTTCGTCGCACCAGCACCTGTGCTCGTAAATGCTGAAAGCTTCCGTCTGGTACCAATGCATCACATTTTTGCATCTGGTGAGTTCATGATCAAAACTCCGGCAATGGAATCACGTATTCCTGACGCAGTATTTGCAGTGGGCGAACAGGATGCTACACGCTTGAACCTGCAAGACGGTCAGAAGATCACTGTGAAAGCAGGCGAGACTTCAATTGTTCTTCCTGTACAAGTGATTGAATACTTACCAACAGGTTATATTGGCTACCCAATTGGTCTTGCACCAACGGTATCTCTTGCAGAGCCTGTTTCAGTCGCGGTAGGAGCGTAATTCATGGAACAAGAATTAATCCGTCAAACGCCGTTGTGGGCTGAAAACTGGCCAATCGCCTATTCAGTACTTCAAGCGATCGTGATCTTACTGGTTGTAGTACTGATCGCTGCGTTGATGTCTTTTATTGAACGTCGTTTACTCGGCTTGTGGCAAGACCGTTACGGTCCGAACCGTGTAGGTCCGGGCGGTATGTTCCAGATTGTTGCCGACATGCTGAAAATCATGTTCAAGGAAGACTGGACACCAAAATTTGCTGATAAATTGACTTTCCGTATGGCTCCAGCAGTTGCGATGGCAACTGCGGTGCTGTCGTTCATGGTTATTCCTGTATCACCTTACTTAGGTGTTGCAGACATGAGTATCGGTCTGTTGTTCTTCATGGCAATGGCAGGTATTGCGGTATATGCAGTACTGTTTGGTGGTTGGTCTTCTAACAACAAATACGCATTGCTTGGTGGTCTACGTTCAGCAGCACAAACCATTTCTTATGAAGTGTTCTTGGGTATTTCCCTGATGGGTGTAGTGGCAATTGCCGGTTCATTCAACATGCGTGAGATCGTAGAAGCACAGAAAGATGTATGGTTTATTATTCCTCAGTTCTTAGGCTTCCTGATCTTCGTGGTTGCAGGTGTTGCGGTAACTCACCGTCACCCATTTGACCAACCAGAAGCGGAACAGGAACTGGCGGAAGGTTACCACGTAGAATATGGCGGTATGAAATGGGGGATGTTCTTCGTTGCGGAATACGTAAACGTAGTACTGATCTCTGCATTGATCGTAACCCTGTTCTTCGGTGGCTGGTTAGCACCATTTGGTCTTGATTTCCTTCCACCAGCATTCTGGTTCATTATTAAAACAGCATTCTTCGTAATGATGTTTGTATTGGCGCGTGGTTCTTTAATGCGTCCACGTTATGACCAGGTGATGAACTTTGGTTGGAAAATTTGCTTGCCATTGGCGTTGGTTAACCTTTTGGTGACTGGTGCTGTGATTCTGTTGAATCAGGCCTAAGACAGCAGGGAGAACAAAATGTTTAAATTTCTAGCTGGATTCGGGTCAATCGTTCGTACGTTGTTCATGGTATTTACCCATGCAACGCGCAAACGTGACACCATTTTATATCCGGAAGTGCCAGCCGAAGAAATCGTGCCACCACGTTTCCGTGGTCGTATCGTATTAACGCGTGACCCAGATGGCGAAGAGCGTTGTGTGGCATGTAACCTGTGTGCGGTTGCATGTCCGGTAGGCTGTATTTCACTACAAAAAGCAGAACGTGAAGATGGTCGTTGGTATCCGGAATTTTTCCGTATCAACTTCTCTCGCTGTATTTTCTGCGGTATGTGTGAAGAAGCATGTCCTACGACTGCGATTCAGATGACACCAGATTTCGAATTGGGCGAATATGTTCGTCAAGACTTAGTCTATGAAAAAGAACACTTGCTGATTTCTGGTCCTGGTAAATATCCTGACTATAACTTCTACCGTGTCACCGGTATGGCAGTTGCTGGTAAGGACAAAGGTCAGGCACAGCGTGAAAGTGCGCCTGTTGATGTACGGAGTCTATTACCATGATGTGGCCATTTTATTTAATGGCCCTTGTGGCCATCGTCTCTACGGTTCGTGTGGTGACTAACACGAATCCGGTACATGCTTTATTAAGCCTGATCGTTTCACTCCTTGCGGTAGCAGGGCTGTTCCTGATCGTGGGTGCACCATTTGCGGGTGCGCTTGAAGTCATCGTTTATGCTGGCGCGATCATGGTGTTATTCGTGTTCGTGGTAATGATGCTGAACCTGGGCGAACAGACTGTTGCTCAGGAACGCAAATGGTTGACTTCATCAGCGTGGGCTTATCCGGCATTGATGAGCTTCCTGATTGGTCTGATCTTGGTTTGGGTACTTAAATCAGATTACGTGCAGCCTTCAATGGTGATGGGCACAGAAATGGTCGGTCCTAAAGCGGTAGGTCAATCACTCTTTACGCAATACTTATTGTTGGTAGAAGTTGCCGCGATGTTATTGCTTGCATCACTTGTTGCAGCATTCCATTTGGGTAAACGTGAACCAGGTGCAGAAGAGGAACAACAATAATGGGCAACATCCCTTTAGAGCATGGTTTGATCGTTGCATCCATTCTTTTTGCACTGGGTTTTTACGGTGTAATGGTGCGACGCAACCTGCTATTCATTTTAATGAGCCTTGAAATCATGATGAATGCTGCTGCTTTGGCATTCGTCCTGGCGGGCAGTGCATGGGCACAGCCTGATGGTCAAATCATGTTTATCCTGATTCTGACCCTTGCTGCGGCAGAGGCGTGTATCGGTCTTGCGATCGTCCTTCAGTTCTATCATCGCTTCCATCATCTGGATGTGGATGCTGCTAGTGAGATGCGCGGATGAGTTATTTATATCTAACAATTTTATTCCCGCTCATTGGCTTCGTCCTTTTAGCGGCAGGGCGTCATAAGCTTCCTGAAACAGTTGCAGCCATTATTGGTGTAGGGGCTGTGGGGTTATCGGCATTGTTCGCACTCATTGCGGGTATGGACTTTGTCAACAATGGTTCTACTGCAGTGGTGCAACCTCTTTGGACCTGGTTTAATGTCGGTGGTTTTGCACCGGGCATCAGCCTGCACCTGGACGGTTTGTCTCTGTTGATGCTGGGCATGGTGACAGGCGTTGGTTTCCTGATCCACATCTTTGCATCATGGTACATGCGCGGTGAACAAGACTTCGCACGTTTCTTCTCTTACTTCAACCTGTTCGTTGCAAGCATGTTATTGCTGGTACTGGGTGACAACCTGGCGTTGTTATTCCTGGGTTGGGAAGGTGTAGGTCTGTGTTCTTATCTGCTGATTGGTTATTACTACCAAAACCCTGCAAACGGTGTGGCAGCGATCAAGGCATTTACCGTTACCCGTATTGGTGACGTATTCCTGCTGATTGCCATGTTCTTGCTGTTCCAGCAATTCGGTACGCTGAATACTCAGTACATCGTTGAAAATGCTGCGACTGTGATGACTCAAAGCTCATCATTAACCATCTGGACTGCACTAATGTTGTTCCTAGGTGCTGCTGGTAAATCTGCGCAGATCCCGTTACAAACATGGTTGGCAGATGCGATGGCAGGTCCGACTCCTGTTTCTGCATTGATCCACGCTGCAACAATGGTAACTGCGGGTGTTTACCTGTGCTGCCGTCTGTTCACAGTATTTGAACTTGCACCTGAAGTAATGATGTTCATCTCGATTACTGGTGCGGTGACATTGCTGGTGGCTGGTTTTGCTGCATTGGTACAAACAGACATCAAACGTATTTTGGCTTACTCAACTATGAGTCAGTTGGGCTATATGTTTATGGCTGTAGGTGCTGAAGCATACCAGGCGGGTCTGTTCCATATGCTGACTCACGCATTCTTCAAGGCATTATTATTCTTGTCTTCTGGTGCGGTGATTCTGGCTTACCACCACGAACAAAACATCTTCAAGATGGGCGGTCTGTTCTACAAGAACAAATTCCTGTTTGCATGTTTCGCCATTGGTGGCGGTGCATTGGCTGCAATTCCATTCATCACTGTGGGCTTCTTCTCAAAAGATGCAATCCTGGGTGCGGTATGGGTACAAGGCCAATCAATTGCGGTTTACAGCACACTTTACTGGGTGGGTGTAATCGGTGCGTTCCTGACTTCGATCTATACATTCCGTCTGATCTGGGTGGTATTCTTCGGTAAAGAAAACACACCTTACCACGCAATCAAGGGTGTAACTTACTGGGGTCCATTGGCAATTCTTGCAGTACTTTCAACTTTCGTTGGTGCAGCATTAAAAGCACCTGTGGAAAGCATTTTAAATGCAGCTAAACTTCCTGCATTTGAAATTCCGGAAGCGCTTGAACATGGCATGCATACTGCAGAATACACAGCAGTAGGTATTGCACTGATAGGTCTTGCAATTGGCGTAGTGCTGTTTGCTTTTGCTTACAACGCTGTGAAATCTTTTGCGAAAACTTCTCTGGGTGCGGGCCTTGCCAACATCTGCCGTAATGCACTTGGTTTTGACAAGCTGTATGACATCGTTTTTGTGAAGCCTTATTTGTTCTTCGCGAAACTGTTCGGCCGTGATCCGATTGATGGCTTCTGGCTGGTGCTGCCTGCACTGGTTAAAGGTGGTCATAGCTTTACTAGTTCGCGTCAAACAGGTTCACTGCGTGAATATGCATCTAGTATGGGGCTCGGTGTCGTTGTCCTACTGATGATCTTGCTCGTGATTCAGGTAGTGGGGAAATAAAATGGAAGCTCCAAACAATATTATTTTGCCGGCTCTGATCCTCATTCCGTTCATTGCAGGTTTTATTTGCTGGTTGGTCGATAAACTCGACCAACACCTTCCGCGTTATATCGCGCTGATTGGTATGTTAGTAACGCTGGTCTTGACCATCGTCCTTTGGCAGTCGGGTACTTATAACTATGAACTTGGCGGTGCGGCTCCTACGTGGGCAGCCGAGTTCAAATTGCCTTGGATTCAAACCCTGGGCATTAACATTCACCTTGCGGTGGATGGTTTATCTTTACTGATGGTTGGCTTGACTGCACTCCTTGGTGTGCTGGCAGTAGGCTGTTCATGGGGTGAGATTCAGAAAAACGTGGGTTTCTTCCACTTGAACCTTTTATGGTCTCTGGGTGGTGTAATCGGTGTATTCCTGGCGATTGACCTGTTCCTGTTCTTCTTCTTCTGGGAGATGATGCTGGTGCCGATCTACTTCCTGATCGCACTTTGGGGTCATAAAGGGGCAGAAGGCAAGTCACGTGTATATGCTGCAACCAAGTTCTTCATTTACACACAGGTAGCTGGTTTAGTCATGCTGATTGGTATCCTTGGTCTGGTGACTGTAGGCTACACCATGACTGGTCAAATCCGTTTCGACTACAACTACCTGATGGGTGTAGCGAACATGCTGGATACACAAGCACCAGCAGTTGCTTATGCATTCATGATCTGTCTATTTATCGGTTTTGCGGTAAAACTTCCAGTTTTCCCATTACACGGCTGGTTGCCAGATGCGCATGCACAAGCACCAACAGCGGGTTCTGTTGACCTTGCAGGTATCTTGATTAAGACAGCTGCTTATGGTCTGATCCGTTTCGTGATTCCATTCTTCCCGGCGGCTTCTGCACAGTTTGCAGACATCGCGATCATTTTCGGTTTAATCGGTATCTTCTACGGTGCTTGGTGTGCTTTCCAGCAAACCGATATGAAACGTTTATTGGCGTATACGTCTATTTCACACATGGGCTTCGTTTTACTTGCAATTTATGCAGGTAACATCCTGACCTTCCAAGGTCTGATGATCATGATGCTGGCTCACGGCCTGTCATCTGCGGCGCTGTTCATTATGTGTGGTCAGGTGTACGAACGTGTTCATACACGTGATATGCGTTTGATGGGTGGTATTCGTGGTCAGTTCCCATACCTTGCATTCTTCCTGATGTTCTTCATCGCGGCGCTTGTCGGTATTCCAGGTCTAGGTAACTTCATTGGTGAGTTCCTGATCCTGATGGGTTCATTCGGTAAATTCCCTGCATTCACAATCCTCGCTGCAATCAGCCTGGTATTTGCGGGTCTGTACGGTTTGATTCTGATCCATAAAGCGTTGTTTGGTGTTCCAAACGAAGAGCAAAAACAGCACTACACAAATCCGTTAAAAGATTTAAATGCACGTGAAGTGGTAATTTTGCTGATCTGTGCATTTGGTCTAGCATGGCTTGGTCTATACCCACAAAGCTTCCTTGACGTTTCTAACTCAAGCATGGCGTGGTTAGCGAATAGCTACATTCCTGTGTCTGAAGCAGCTGATGCTGTGCAGCAAGCTGCCGTTTCAGCTGAAAATGTGGAGATCCAATAAGCCATGAACTTCACAATGTCTTTTTCTGAGCTTATGCCTCTAGCACCTGTGATGATCGTGTCATTGACTGCGATCGTCGTGATGTTGCTTACTGCAATTAAGCGTAACCATAACTTAGTTGCGACTACGACAGTCATTGGTCTAAACCTGGCGGCGTTGTACATTCTGTTCGTTCTGTTAGCGGGTCAATTTGCACCTGCCAATGTAATGAATCTGTTCCTCGTAGATCCGTTTACGATGCTGTATCAGTTTGTGATTATTGTGGCTGCACTGGCGTGCAGTACCTTGTCACATGCTTATATTGAAACCTATAAAGATAACCGTGAAGAACTATACATCCTGATGCTGACCTCCGTTGCCGGTGCGATGCTGATGGTGGCAAGTTCTCACTATGCATCTTTCTTCATTAGCCTTGAGCTCATGTCGATCCCTGTATACGGCTTATTGGCGTATACACATCAGCGTTCTCAATCGCTTGAAGCAGGTGTGAAATATCTGGTGCTTTCAGCAACTGCATCTGCAATGTTGTTGATGGGTATGGCATATGTTTATGCATATACAGGTTCTCTAAGCTTTGTCGCTGAACCAGGCAAACTGTTAACTGCATTCAGTCAACCTGCTGTAGTAATTGGTCTGGCACTGATCGTATTCGCTGTGGGCTTTAAACTGTCACTGGCTCCATTCCACAAATGGACACCAGACGTATACGCAGGTGCTCCAGCACCAGTTGCAACTTTCCTTGCAACTGTGTCTAAAGTGGCAATGCTGGGTCTGTTCGTACGTTATGTATTGTCTTCTGGCTTAATCCTGTCAGATAGCTTCGTAACTATCATCAGCGTGATTGCAGTACTTTCCATCATTGTAGGTAACTTGCTTGCAGTGAAACAGGTGAACTTGAAACGTATCTTGGCATACTCTTCAATTGCTCACTTCGGTTATGTACTGGTTGCGATCGTATCTGCACGTAATACTGACTTTTTACAGGTTCAAGGTTTCGCGACTTTTGAAAGTGTAAACGTCTATATCATCACGTATGTATTGACTACGATTGGTGCTTTCGGTGTGGTAACGCTGATGTCTAGTCCGTATAACAATACAGATGAAGCAGGTAGCCTGGCGGAGTACCGCGGTCTGTTCTGGCGCCGTCCAGTATTGACTGCTGTATTAACTGTGATGATGCTGTCTCTAGCAGGTATTCCATTAACAGCGGGCTTCATCGGTAAGTTCCTGGTAGTGAAAACTGCGGTAGCAGGTGAGTCTTGGTTCCTTGCTGCGATGGTCATCCTGGGTTCAGGTATTGGTCTGTATTACTACCTGCGTGTGATGGTTGTCATGTATATGACTCCACCAGAAACACCACGTCTTGATGCTGTAAATCACTGGGGACAAAAAGTCGGCGGTATCATGGTATTGCTTGTCGCATTACTGGTACTGGTGATCGGTGTTTATCCAGATCCGATCATTGCGCTGTCTCGCTATGCATTCTTCGCAATGTCGCCTGAATTACAACAATTTATTTTCACTTTGGTTCAAAGTGGTTTTAACTAATTCAGCGCAAGTTTGAAGTTATTACAAAAAAGCCTCCACGATTGGGGGCTTTTTTAGTTAAACAAATCCGGAAAAGTCTTTATAATAGCGGAAATTTATCTTTAACCTTCTAGGTGTTCTCCCGTGGCAATCCATGAAATCCGTCATCCATTAATTCGACATAAACTCGGTTTACTGCGTCGTGCTGACATTAGTACCAAGAACTTCCGTGAGCTAGCTCAGGAAGTGACTATGCTTTTGACTTATGAAGCGACCAAGGATCTTCCTGTCGTTGAGCATGAGATTGACGGCTGGAACGGACCGGTAACTGTAGACCGTATTGCAGGTAAGAAAATTACTGTTGTGCCAATTCTACGTGCGGGCATTGGTATGCTGGATGGTTTCCTGAATCTGATTCCAAGTGCCAAAGTCTCTGTACTGGGTCTGGAACGTGATGAAGAAACCCTACAGGCACGTACTTACTATAAAAAACTGGTTCCAGACGTACAAAACCGTCTTGCGATGATCATTGATCCAATGCTGGCGACTGGTTCTTCTCTGGTTGCTGCGATTGACGTATTGAAAGCCAGCGGCTGTAAAGATATTCGTGTGATGGTATTGGTCGCAGCCCCTGAAGGCATTAAACGTGTTGAAGAAGCTCATCCAGATGTGGTGATTTTCACTGCGGCGATTGACCATGGCTTGAATGAAAATGGTTACATCGTTCCAGGTTTGGGCGATGCGGGTGACAAGATTTTTGGTTCAGTTCAAAAAGACTAATATTTTTGAAAGTGAACAGAAAAGGGGCTTTTACAGCCTCTTTTTTATATACTGAATACTGACAGATACAGAGAAGGGGACGTTTATGACTTCCGAGCAATACCAAGGAAAAGTAAAACAGTACAATCCAGAAAAAGGATTTGGTTTTATTTCTTCACCTGAAGGTGAGGTATTTTTTCATATCTCGGATTTCCCCGCCGATTCAGGTGAACCGAAGCGCAATGACCGGGTAAAATTCAATGTGGTCCAGAATGGGGATCGCTATAAAGCCATTAAAATTGAACGTGTAGAAGATAAATCGAAGAAAGCCAAAAAAGCCAAAGCAGTAGCAGTCAATACTTCGATTACATCAGCACTATTGTCGAATTTAAAGCGTTAATATTTGCTTGGAAAATTCATTTAAAAGAGGGCCTTAGGGCCACTGCTGTCCCATAGTTTGCTTTAAATAAAAAAACCTGAGTCCTAACAGTTAAAATATGAGTGCAAACAAACACTTTAACGACCAGGATTCAGGTTTTGTCACATCAGAATACCGTATTTCATG
>NZ_VOZF01000031.1:0-29086 GCF_013419905.1 Acinetobacter sp. YH12046 | reverse complement strand
CGCGACTCATGAGTGCTCGGTTATATGCGGGCCAATTGGTTGTGCGGTAGATTTTGTGTGTAGGCTTCTTCATTTGAAAATTATATCGCTGAAAAAGCCTTTACAGATAGGTTTGTGCAACAAAGCCCTGATGAACTTTATTTTCTATATGACTGAGCAAGACAAAACTTGCAGCAATAAATCTCAATATATTAATTGAATATAATTTATTATTAGACATATTTTTCGTCCTTATAATTTTTCTAATACAATACTTTATTTTTCAAATGAAACATTATTTTAATATTATGTAACCAGCTGAATGGTAAAAATCTTTATTTGGGTTAGAATATATTTTTCAATTGTACTCTTAAATAATAAATTATGAAAAAACTTTCTTGTTTCAAAGCTTATGATATTCGCGGCAAGTTAGGTACCGAATTAAATGAAGATATCGCCTACCGCATTGGTCGTGCCTATGGACAGATTTATCAACCAAAAACCGTTGTAGTTGGCTGTGATGTACGCCTGACTAGTGAAGACTTAAAACAGGCGACCATTCGTGGTTTAAATGATGCAGGTGTCGACGTCCTCGATCTGGGCATGACCGGCACTGAAGAAGTTTACTTTGGTGCATTTCATCTGGATGTTCAGGGCGGCATTGAAATTACTGCCAGTCATAACCCGATGGATTATAACGGAATGAAACTGGTCCGTGAAAATGCCCGTCCGATTAGCGCAGATACCGGCCTTAAAGACATTCAGGCACTGGCTGAAAATAAAGAATTCGCTGAAGTTACAAATAAGGGTACGACAAAAAAATATAATATCCTGCCTGAATTTGTCGATCACCTGATGAGTTATATTGATCCAGCAAAAATCCGACCAATGAAGCTAGTGGTGAATGCAGGCAATGGTGCAGCGGGTCATGTGATTGATGCAATTGAGATCAAATTTAAAGAACTCAATATTCCAGTCGAATTTATTAAGATTCATCATGAGGCGGATGGTAATTTCCCGAATGGTATTCCTAACCCGATTCTGATTGAAAATCGTGCCAGTACACGTGATGCGGTGATTCAACATTCAGCTGATATGGGCATTGCGTGGGACGGCGATTTTGACCGTTGTTTCCTGTTTGACGAAAAAGGTCAATTTATTGAAGGCTATTATATTGTCGGTTTACTGGCACAGGCCTTTTTGCTGAAACAGGCTGGCGAAAAAATCGTGCATGATCCACGTCTGGTTTGGAATACTTTTGATGTTGTCGAACAATATCAAGGAACAGCTATTCAGTCGAAATCAGGACATGCTTTTATTAAGGATGTCATGCGTGAGCACAACGCTGCCTATGGTGGTGAAATGAGTGCTCATCACTATTTCCGTGATTTTGCTTATTGTGATAGTGGCATGATTCCGTGGTTGCTTGCCATTGCGGTTTTATCAGAAACTGGAAAATCACTATCTTCCCTAGTTGAAGAGATGATTGCCAAATTTCCTTGTTCGGGCGAAATCAACTTTAAAGTCGCAGATACTCAGGCGACTATCCAAAAAATCTTTGATCATTATGCCGACCAGCAACCAGAAATCGATCAGACAGATGGTGTCAGCCTGAACTTTGGGGCGTGGCGCTTTAACGTTCGTGCTTCTAATACTGAACCTTTATTACGCTTAAATATTGAAAGCCGTCGTGATTGCAATCCACGACCGATGCAGGACTATGTCGATGAGCTGACCCAGTTAATTCAGAGATAGTTCCAAATTTGAGATAAGATTATGAATCCGCACCTTTCAAATCAGATCTAATATCCAATTTGAACGGTGCTTCTCTCTTACAAATACGTAAAGTATTTTTTGAGCAAATCCAATGTTATATTCGCCAGCAGAACATCAGTATTACACTTCAAGTACTAATCTGAGTTTTTAGGCATACAGATAAAATATATAAATATTATGTAGTTACCTAATAATCTTCACTTTTAATAGGCTAAACTTGATAAAAATCCCGATACCAATCCACAAATTGCTTCACACCATCTTCAACAGAAACAGAAGGTTTATAGCCTACACTCTGTTCCAGAGCTGAACTATCCGCAAAGGTATCCGGTACATCACCTGGTTGCAGTGGTAGCAGATCTAGAATAGCTTGTTTGCCCACAGCTTTTTCAATCGCACGGATATATTCAATTAATTTCACTGGCGAGTTATTGCCGATATTAAAGATTCGGAATGGTGTATTGCTCGTTGAAGGATCAGGGTTATTACTATCCCAATCTAGATTTGGTTGAGCAATCTGGTCACTGGAACGGATTACACCTTCGGCAATATCAGCAACAAAGGTAAAGTCACGTGTATGATTGCCTTGGTTAAAAACCGGAATAGGTTTACCTTCAATAATGTTTTTGGTGAACTTGAATAGTGCCATATCTGGGCGACCCCAAGGACCATAGACAGTAAAAAAGCGCAGGCCTGTAGTTGGTAGTTTAAATAAATGGCTGTAGCTATGCGCCATTAGTTCATTGGCACGTTTGGTTGCAGCATAAAACTGGATCGGATGATCAACACCATGTTTTTCACTAAAAGGCATGGTGGTGTTGGCGCCATAGACACTGCTGGTGCTGGCATAGGTCAGATGCGGCGTTTTGGCATAGCGGCAAGCTTCAATAATATTGGTAAAACCGACAATATTGCTTTCAACATAGCTCATCGGGTTTTCAAGCGAATAGCGTACACCTGCTTGTGCTGCCAGATGAATCACGCGATCAAATTGATGCTCCTGAAAGCATTGATCGACTGCGGCTTTATCTGCAAGGTTAGCATGGATAAAGTCAAACTGCCCTGACTGATGTTCTGCAGTTTGAATTAACAGATCTACACGTGCCTGTTTTAAAGCTGGATCGTAGTAGTCATTCATATTGTCAAAACCGACAACATGATCACCTCGTTCCAAAAGCTTTTTGGAGACATGAAATCCAATAAAACCTGCTGCACCTGTTACCAGAATTTTCATTCATCACCTCCAAAAATATCACGTGTATACACTTTTTCTTGAACATCACTCAAATCTTTAGATCTGCGGTTAGTGATGATCACATCTGCTTGCTGTTTAAAATCATCTAAATCAGCAATCACTTTAGATTTAAAGAACTCTGCTTCTTTGAGTGTTGGTTCATAAATAACGACTTCTATACCTTTAGCCTTAAGACGTTTCATCACACCCTGAATAGCAGAAGCTCGGAAATTATCTGAACCACTTTTCATCACTAGACGATAGATGCCGACCACAGCTGGATTTCTTTCCAAAATAGAATCTGCAATAAAGTCCTTACGAGTACGGTTAGAATCTACAATAGCCTGAATCAGATTACTCGGTACTTGGCTGTAATTTGCAAGCAACTGTTTGGTGTCTTTTGGTAGGCAGTAACCACCGTAACCAAAGGAAGGATTATTGTAGTGGCTGCCAATACGATGATCTAAACACACACCCTCAATAATCTGATGAGTATTCAAATTGAAAGTTTGTGCATAAGTGTCCAATTCATTGAAAAATGCGACACGCATAGCGAGATAAGTATTGGCAAATAACTTGATTGCTTCAGCTTCGGTCGAGTCAGTAAACAAAACAGGACTATTTTTTTTGATTGCGCCTTCAATTAACATGTCTGCGAATTGCTGGGCACGCTCTGATTTCTCTCCAACAATAATACGTGATGGGTAAAGGTTGTCATATAGAGCCTTACCTTCACGTAAGAATTCAGGAGAGAAAATAATATTTTCCGTATTAAATTTTTCTTTAACTGTTTTAGTGAAGCCTACCGGAATAGTAGATTTAATAATCATAACCGCTTGAGGATTAATCTTGATTACATCACAGATGACATTTTCAACACTCTGGGTATTAAAGTAATTGGTTCTCGTATCGTAATCTGTGGGGGTCGCAATAATAACAAAGTCTGCGTTCTGATAAGCTTCATTTTTATCAATTGTTGCACGGAAGTTTAACGATTTTTCACTTAAAAAAGTTGAAATGTCAGGATCATGAATGGGTGAAACCTTCTTATTCAACATTTCAACTTTGCTGTCGATAATATCTAATGCGACTACTTCATGATGTTGTGAGAAGATCATGGCATTAGAAAGTCCAACATAACCAGTACCTGCAACTGCTATTTTCATTTCTATCCAAGTTATAAAATAATTTAAATATTACATATAAGAAATTAATTTCTTAATCACTTTTCAACTATTTACTAAATTCTAGAATTAATGTGAATGAGCTATATACTATGTATTATATCCATTCGAGTTCTGCTTCTGCCAGTTCCAACTATCTGCCAGCATATCTTCCAGACTATACTGCGGTGTCCAGCCCAATTCCTGTACTGCGCGCATATTATCTGCAAAGCAGATTGCCACATCCCCCTCCCTACGTGGTACAAATTCAAACGGAATATTAACCCCGTTCACTTGCTCGAAGATATTCTTGACTTGTAGCACTGAAATAGGCTTTCCTGTACCGATATTCCAGGCACGACAACCCGTTTGTTGCAAACGGTTCTGAATCGCCAAAACATGAGCTTTGGCCAGATCGACAACATGAATGAAATCCCGCTCACATGTCCCATCTTCAGTCGGATAATCATGACCAAAGATCGACAACTTTTTACGTCGCCCTACCGCTACCTGTGTAACAAATGGCATCAGGTTATTCGGGATACCTTGTGGGTCTTCTCCGATCTGGCCACTTTTATGTGCACCTACCGGGTTAAAATAGCGCAATAAGGCAATCGACCACTGTGGATTGGCTTGAGCTGTCTTCTCCAATAACTGTTCAACCACCATTTTGGTATAGCCATAGTTATTGGTGGGCATGCCTAGAGGCATATCTTCCTGATAAGGTGAAGGGTTAAACTCCCCATAGACTGTGGCTGAAGAACTGAAGACCAGACAGAAGACTCCAGCACGCTCCATGGCCTGTACCAGGCTAATTGAACCGGAAATATTATTTTCAAAATATTTAAGGGGGATTTGCTGGCTCTCACCAACTGCTTTTAAGCCAGCAAAATGGATCACCGCATCAATGGTATTTTCCTGGAATATTCGGTCTAAGATCTGACTATCCCGTATATCACCTTCTACAAATTTCAGGCTTTTTTGAGCCAACTGCTGGACACGATTTAAAGACTCAACCGAGCTATTGGATAAATTATCCAATACTACGACGTCATGCCCCGTATTTAATAGTTCCAAGCAGGTATGTGAACCAATATAACCTGCTCCACCCGTTACTAAAATTTTAGCCATATCTTTCCTAATTCAATCTTAATCAAGCTTTTAGGATTTTAATCAAACCCTGGGTTGAACCATCTAAACTGCTAATATCAGTTTGCTCACCATTCAGTATAGGCAACAGCTGGTTGGCAATTTCTTTGCCTTTTTCCACCCCCCATTGGTCAAATGGATTAATATTCCACAGTACCGACTGCACAAAAACTTTATGCTCATATAACGCAATCAGCATTCCCAGACTATAAGGATTTAATTCCTGTAATAAAATAGTGCTGCTTGGCTGGTTACCCTCATATTGTTTATAAGCTGGTAAGCCCTGTAACTCAGTCTGATCCAAGGCATCATTACCAAATGCCAATAATCGTGATTGTGCCAGACAGTTAGATAAAGCCAAATGATGCTGTTCGATCAAAGCATCAGCATTATCGACGTAGGTATATTGTTGACTGTTATAACGCTTCACTGGGGCGATAAAATCACAGCTGACCGCTTGGGTACCTTGGTGTAACAGCTGGTAAAAGGCATGTTGAGCATTTGGTCCAACTTCTCCCCAAATAATCGGACAAGTGTCGAACTGTACTTTTTCACCGTTGCGCTGGATGGATTTACCATTGGACTCCATTTCCAGCTGCTGTAAATAAGACGCGAAATATTTCAGGCGTCCATCATAAGGCAAGATGGCATGGGTCTGAATATCCAGAAAATTCGTATTCCAGGCACCCAGTAAGCCCATTAATACCGGAATATTCTGTTCCAGAGGCTTGTACTGGAAATGCTGATCTACGGCATGAGCACCAGCAAGCAGCTGTTTAAAACCGTCCACTCCAATACTGAGTGCAATCGGCAAACCAATACACGACCAGAGAGAATAACGCCCACCGACCCAGTCCCATAACAACAGCTGATTTTCGGGTGCAATTCCCCAGGCTGTCATTTTTTCAGGTTTAGTGGATACCCCAATAAAATGATGCTTCACGATAGAAGGATGCTGGCCTAAAGATTTTTCCAGCCATAAACGCACTGTCTGGGCATTGGATAAGGTATCAATCGTTCCAAATGACTTGGAAGAAATAATGAAAAGTGTTGTTTCTGGACGTAACTGATGCAGTAATTCAGATAGCTGACTACCATCCATCGTAGAAACGAAATGCACATTCAGGGGTTTGGCAGATTGATATTTGAAATCCGAGAGCGCATGACTAACCATTAACGGTCCCAAGTCAGATCCCCCTACCCCGATATTCACTACATCCTGAATGACTTCACCGGTAGCACCACGGCGTTGTCCGGCATGAATCTGCTCGACCAAAGCATACATACGGTCTAGCTGAGCATGAACTTCAGCTGCCAGATCTTCATGCTGCTGGTCCTCTTTCGGTAAACGCAAGGCCCAATGCATGGCTGCACGTTGTTCAGTATAGTTAATCGTCTGAGTGGAAAATAAAGACCCGATCCAGGATCTTAGATTTTGTGTCTCTGCCCATTCAATCAGATGCTGCACAGCATCGTGATTGACTCTATGTTTGCTATAGTCAAAAACTACCTGCTCAAATTGCACCGAGTACTGATTAAAACGTTCAGAATCTGCTGCAAAGAGTTGGCGTAAATGGATCGATTTCAATTGTTCTTTTACAGAATTCAGCTTTTTATAAGCATTATTGCTATTCTGGTCTGATTTAAGCTGGTCTAACATCAACGTCCCACCCCAATATAACTAAAACCGCGTGACTTGATATAAGCAGGGTCATAGAGATTACGTCCATCCAGAATCAAAGGATGCTGCATCAACTTGCTGAGATAAGCATAATCCGGGCTACCATACTGTTTCCAGGCCGTGATTAAACACAATGCATCTGCATCTTCTACCGCCTGATACTGGTCTTCACATAAAATTAAATCGGTACGTTGACCATAAATCTGTTCAATATTGGTCAAAGCCTGCGGATCATGCAATTTCACTGTCGCACCTTGTGCCCACAATGCTGCCAGCATGGCGTGTACTGGAGATTGCTGGATACTTGGGGTATTTTCTTTAAATGCCGCTCCCCAGATGGCGACTGTTTTGCCTTGTAGGTCTCCACGGAAATAATTCCATAGCTTACGGAATAACAATTCTTTTTGCTGCTCATTGATATCCCAAACCTGTTCCAGTAACTGGTTTTTCACCCCTGAATCCGCTACTGCGTGGGTCAGTGTCCGGATATCATGAGAAAAGTTTTCTCCACCAAAACCAACGCCAGGAAATAGATAAGCTGAACCAATACGATTATCTGCCGCCATACCCTGACGGACTTGTTCAATATCAATCCCCAGTTTTTCCGCAACACTTGCCAGATCATTCATATAGCTGATCCGGGTAGCCAACATGCCGGAAATACTTAGCTTGGTAAATTCTGCATCTAATATAGACATAAACAGATATTGCTGGGCACGAGGGAATAAGGGACGTAATAACTCTCTGACTTTGAGCTGTACATCTGGCTGATCGCAACCCACAATCAGTTGAGTCGCTTGAACAAAACTGCGAATAGCATTTCCTTCCTGAATAATATCTGGAAGATAGACCCAGTCATCATTCGGCAAAAGCTGCTGGAATCGCGCTGTACCATGTAAACCAAAGGTGGATGCATTAATCATCAGTTTAGGGTGCGCAAAGCAGGCATGATGAATGGTATTTAACATCTGAAATGCTAGCTGCTCTTCGGTAGCATTAAAACTGAAGAAAAAAACATCCTGATTAAAAGTCAGATGCTGAAAATCACAACAGTTTAAGAATCCTAATTCCTGCTGTTTTTGTAGCAATAACTGTAAAGATTCATCTTGGAAATATGTCCGGGCAGGCTCATCAGTATTAAAGCTATTACACCATACGACCTGATGGCCACATTCAGCTAAAAGGGCTGAAATAACACCTGAGAATAAGGTTTTTCCTAATACTGCGACTTTCATAGTATCCCTTTTTTTATTATAAGGCCAATTCCTGAATCAATGCTTTAAACTCAGCACCGAGTTTGGGATGATCTACACCATAATGCAATACAGCCTTAAGATAGCCGAGCTTGCTACCACAATCAAAGGTTTGACCTTTCATCCGATAAGCCTCGACAACTTCTGTTTGCTGCAATAGTGCAATAGCATCAGTCAACTGGATTTCATTGCCTGCCCCTTTCGGTGTCTGCTCCAGTAAATGCATAATCTTTGCAGGAAGGATATAACGGCCTACCACAGATAAATTCGACGGTGCAGTACCAATCGCCGGCTTTTCCACAATCCCTTGCATCACCGTACTTTCACCTTCCGCAGGCGAAGCAGGCACATCCACAATCCCATATTGATCAACCAGATGATCAGGAACTGCCTCAACCATGATTTGTGATGCACGAGACTGTTCATAACGTTGAATCATACGTGCCAGGTCATTTTCCGGGTCCTGATCTTTCACCAGTACATCCGGTAATAACACCGCAAAGTCATCATCGCCAATGACTGCTTTGGCACACAGTACCGCGTGGCCCAGACCCAGAGGCTGTGGCTGACGTACGCTAATCACACTCACGCCTGCAGGCAAAATCTCAGTAACTTCTTTAAGCAAGTCGGTTTTGTTTTTTTGCTCAAGAGTAGTTTCAAGTTCAAAGTTACGATCAAAGTAATTTTCAATTGATGCTTTGGAAGAATGCGTCACCAAAATAATTTGCTCAATTCCGGCCGCAATCGCCTCTTTTACCACATATTCAATGGCCGGACGGTCAACCACCGTCACCATTTCTTTGGGAATGGATTTGCTGGCTGGTAAAAAACGTGTGCCAAGTCCTGCAACAGGGAGAATTGCTTTTTTAATCATGTTATTCAACCTAATTATTTCCAAATTTAATTTACTTTAATTTCCTGACCACGCTGATAACCATCGACATAATGTTCAAGCTGCATTAACGCCCAGTCCACATCACTCTGAGTGGCTGTCAGCACATGCATACGATTAAATACTTCCAGAATTTCAGCTAAAGGATAATGCTTTTCTACCGATCTTAAAATTCGCTTATGTGAAGTAATCTCTGTATTTTCTTGGTCAATTAACAGCTCTTCATACAGTTTTTCACCTGGACGCAACCCAGTATATTGAATTTCGATGTCACCATCGGGGTTATGACTGTCTTTCACCTTTAAGCCACTCAGTGAAATCATTTGACGAGCCAGATCCTGGATTCTTACCGGTTCACCCATATCGAGCAGGAATACATCGCCGCCTGTGCCTAAAGCACCTGCCTGAATCACCAACTGCGAAGCTTCAGGAATCGTCATAAAGAAACGTGTCACTTCAGGATCGGTAACAGTGATAGGTCCACCTTTGGCAATCTGCTGCTTAAATAAGGGAACAACCGAACCCGATGAACCCAAGACATTTCCGAAACGTACAATACTAATTTGGGTTTGATTCTGTGCTTGCGCCATGGCCTGACAATAAAGCTCTGCCATACGTTTGGTCGCACCCATGACATTGGTCGGACGTACTGCTTTGTCGGTCGAAATTAGTACAAAGGTCTCGACCCCTTTTTTCACTGCAGCATTGACACTAAAGGCAGTTCCTACCGCATTATTTTTTAAGCCAGCCAATGGATTACATTCTACTAGTGGAACATGCTTATAAGCTGCGGCGTGATAGACAGTTTGAACGCCATATTGCTCAATGACTCGTTCCAGTTTACTTTCATCCACTACCGAACCGAGAATTGGAATAATTTCACAGCTGGCACTAAGTCGTAATTCTTTATCGATACTATATAAAGCAAACTCTGTTAGCTCATAGATAATAAGTTTTACCGGTTGATTTTTAATAATTTGACGACATAGCTCTGAGCCAATGGAGCCTCCTGCCCCTGTAACCATCACGACTTTATCTTTAATATTTTTTTCTAGTAGTTCTGCTACAGGAGGAACTGGATCACGTCCCAGTAGATCAATGATATCGACTTCCTGAATATCAGAAACTCGAATTTCACCATTGACCAGTTTAGTCAGCCCTGGAATTTCAGTAATTTTTAAATGTGCAGGTTCTAAGAATTTTACGATCTCGCTTTTACGGATACGTCCCACTGAAGGAAGTGCAATCAGAATTTCATCAATGCGAAGTTTGGTAAAAGATTTTAATGCAGTTTCTGGCGCATAAACTTGAATTCCCCCAATATTCTGACCGCTCAATGAAGGATTATCATCAATAAACATGACTGGTAAATGTTCATTAGAACGATTTAAAGTTGCTGCAACCTGCTGTCCTGCATAACCTGCACCATAAATCGCAATCCGTTTTTTAGATACACCTGCATATAAATAAGAACGAACAATGAAGCGGATTATTCCCCGACTAAACCAGACCCAGGCAAACATCATGAAGCCAAACATTAAAGGAATAGAAGTAGGAATGAATGCATGTGTGGCATACGCAAGCAAATACAAACCGATGACTGCCAAAACAGTGGCCAGCCCTAATTTGACAATAAAAAATTCATTAAAAGTACGAACAATAAAACGATAAACACCACAAACAAATAAAGCCAATACGGCAATGGCACTGACCCAAACTGTACCAAAAGGAATATTGGGAACAACTTCTGCACCCAGATCGAATTGACGAATGGCATAGCAAAGCCAGATCAGCACGGGAAATATGCAAAAGTCTAAAATAACGAGAAAGGTCTGTTTAGCCGCACGTGGAGATTCAACTAAAGGTAGAATGATAGATTTCACTTGCTGTGTCTTCTCAATAATTATTTATAAATTTTTACCTCATATTAAATATTAGAGAGAATTGAGGTAAAAACTTGGATAAATGTTTAAAGTGTACCTATAAAGATACACTTTACATGATTGAATCCTAGAGAATTATATGCGACTAATCACCTGCTGAATAACATCTTTAGTTGTTTGAATATTATTTTCTGTTAACGTTGGATGCACGAGGAACATTAGACTGGTTTCACCCAGTTTTTGAGCGTTCTTTAAACGCTCTTTTGGACGCCATGGCGTGTCATCAAAAGCATGCTCCAAGTAGACTTCTGAACAAGATCCACTAAAGCATGGTAGACCTTCGGCATTAATTTCAGTCATGATTCGGTCACGTGACCAGCCTTCTGGTAAAGCATCAGTATTGACTTGTATATAGCATTTATAGGCAGCATGTACATAATCATCTGATGGACGATGAACTATAAAGTATGGGCTATCTGTAAAGGCAGCATAAATTTTTTCCATATTTGCATTACGCTTTGCTGTCCATTCAGACATCTTTTTCAATTGAATCCGTCCAATCACAGCCTGCATTTCCATCATGCGCCAGTTCGTGCCAAAGGAGTCATGTAACCAGCGGAATCCCGGTGGATGCTGTTTGTTATATATACTGTCAAAGTTTTTACCATGATCTTTATAAGACCACATTTTTTTCCATAAGGTTTCATCATTGGTAGTGACCATTCCTCCTTCACCACCCGTGGTCATAATTTTATCCTGACAGAATGACCAGGCACCAATATGACCGATTGAACCTGCAGATTTTCCTTTATACATGGCACCATGGGCTTGGGCACAATCCTCAATCACATACAGGCCTTTTTCTTTTGCCAATTGCATGATCGGGTCCATATCACACATCCAGCCAGCGAGATGCACACAAATAATCGCTTTGGTATTAGGCGTTAAAACTGCTTCAATCGTACGACGTGAGATATTTTGCGAGTCCATTTCCACATCGGCAAAAATCGGATTTGCCCCAGCAGTTACAATAGAGCTAGCAGATGCAAGGAAAGTACGTGAAGTTACAATCACATCATCACCCGCCCCGATCCTCAAGGCTTTCAAGGCTACATCCAAAGCCACGGTACCATTCGCCAATGCTACTGCATATTGTGTGCCAGCAAATTGAGCAAATTCTTTTTCAAATTCACGGCATTCCTGTCCAGTCCAGTAATTCACTTTATTGGACAATAAAACCTGGGAGACAGCATCAGCTTCTTCTTGCGTAAAGCTTGGCCATGGTTCAAATGCAGTGTTTAACATGATAGTTCCTAATTTTCAAAACTTTAAAAACTTATTTTTTCTCTAAAATACGTGCCGGATTGCCAACTACTGTCACACCTGGTGGCACACTTTTAGTCACTACTGCGCCCATTCCTACCACAGCGCCCTTACCAATCACTAAAGGTTTGTCTGGTGTGCCTTGTTTAATTACAGCTCCACTACCGATATAGGCATGATCTTCTATACAAACATTTCCATTACATCGTACCCCTGTTGCTATAGTGACATAGTCCCCAATGGTACAATCATGTGAAATAGAACTATGAAATCCTATATGACAAAATTTTCCTATATAAACATTCGTACTAATAACAGTATAAGGACTTAAAATAAGCGCAATATCAGCTTTAATGGGAGAAAGAATAGTACTTTGGTTCGATATAATCGAAAACAATTTAGCTCTATCCAAATGGAGATTATTAGAAATCTTCTCTCGTATTACACTATTAGCAATAGTGATATTAATATACTTTTTTGGACAATCTAATTCTAAAAATTCAGAATAAGAAAGAACTTTATCTCCATCAATAGAATCTAAATTAGAATTATCATCGATATAGCAAAAAAGAATATCTTTTTGCTTATTACTCGCAAATTGTAGTTTAAAGAAACTTAATACTTGTCGTCCAAAGCCGCCCGCTCCATAAACCGCATATACAATGCTCATTTTTCTTTATTACCGGTAAATTTTGTCATAGTTACTTCTTCAGATTGATTAATCCCTTCTTTAAACAATACTTTTTTCACAGTTTGGAACATAATTTTAAAATCCAGCCAGATTGACTGATTCTCCACATACCAAACATCAAGTTCAAATTTCTTTTCCCAGCTTATCGCATTGCGCCCATTCACTTGTGCATGACCAGTCATACCTGGACGCACATTGTGACGTTTGGCTTGCTCTTCATTATATAAAGGCAAATAATCCATAAGTAATGGTCGTGGACCGACAATACTCATATCTCCTTTAATCACGTTCCACAGTTCCGGCATTTCATCGAGACTCGTTGCACGTAACATTTTTCCAAATTTTGGTAACCGCTGTTCATTAGGTAATAAATTACCTTTTTCATCTCGCTCATCTGTCATGGTACGAAACTTAACCATCTCAAATGGTTTACCATTTAAACCTGGACGAATCTGACGAAAAATAACCGGTGATCCAAGATTTTTACGAACTTTATAGGCAACATAAAAATATAGGGGAGATAATATAATTAAAGCAATTGAAGCAATAATTATATCTAGGATACGTTTAATCATGATTACTGCCTTTTATTAATAAGACTTAAATAAAATTTTAAATAATTATCCCATACTTTTTCCTGCTGGAATTTCTCTTTGGCCCAAGAAGCACATTCTGAATAAGGTTGTATATTAGAGTTTTTCAATTTTTCAATTGCATAAAGAATTTCTTCAGTTTCTTTGAATTTAAAACGCTTACCAGAAATGTCTTCTTTCACACTATCTTTAATTCCTACAATATCATAAGCAAATGTTGGAATACCACAGGCAGCCGCTTCAATAGCCACATTACCGAAGCCTTCACGGTGAGACAAAAATAAATGCAAATCTGATAATTGAAATATTTCATGAATATCTAAGGTATATTCAATAAAAGAAAAATTAGGGTTAGTTTTAAGATCATAAATAATACTTCTAGATAACTCGTCCTCAATACGACCAACTAAAATAAATTTACTATTAGTAAATTTACTTTTTTCAATAATATTTTTGAGCTCTATAATTCCTTTATCTTTGCAAATTCGTCCGATAGTACATATAACAAAATCATTTTCTGGAATATTCATTTTTTTTCTTAATAATTTTTTATCTTTGGATTCAATAGGATAGAATTTATCTGTATCAACACCGTTAAATGAACCATAACCTAATAAAATAGCCTTATCAGATTTAAGTAGATTTTCCAGTATAGATTTTCGCATAACAGATTCAGAAACAAAAACCACCTTACTTGAAAAAAGAAAAGTAAATTTATCAATAATCTGAAATATTTTTCTTTTTAAACCCTTATCATTTTCATACACTCGACCTTGTACTACTGCTAAACGATTCTTTTGGAATGCAAAAAAACTTGCAATTGAAGTAAGTAATAAAGCTTTGGGAGTAGAATAAACTATTAGATCAAATCGGTTAAATATAAAGAAAAAAAACAATTTAAATAAACAAAATATATCTTTTCCTAAATTAGGTTTTCTATATAAGGGAAAGTGCAATACTCTTCCCACATTTCGTTTATATAAACTCTCTAAATCACTTGCACTTCCACCACAGATTAATGTGATATCAATATCTTTTTTATTACTAAAAAATTCTAATTGATTTCTACATAAACTATTAAATGAAATAGCATCAGTCATAATAAAACAAACTTTTTTTATAGGCATATTATTTACCCGACATAATCTTTAATAAGATATTATTATGATAAGCCTCGAAATTTTTATCCAGAAATTTATTATTACGACGATTAGCTATTTTTTGTAAATATCCAATTTTATCTAATATAAATACAATAACAACCTTAAAATATTGTATAGAAAACTTTTTCAAATTAAAATGTTTACTATATTTTGTATAAATTTTAAAACTGTCAACATATGACCGTTTAAGCTTATCTACAGAGATAACCCCTTCTTCTCTATAATAAAGCAACAATTCAGGTAAAATAGCAATTTTTAAATCGTTTTTAACAAAGGAGCGGCACCATAATTCGTAATCTTGAGAACGAGGGAGATTTTCATTATATTTATTTCTCAAAAACCAGTTTTTTCTCGCCATTACTGAGGGATGCACTATAGGAAATCCTTTATCAATAGAAACATTAGTAATAATATTAGAAGATGCTCTATAACCCCTAATACAGTTATTAGAATCAATAGAAACTAATCCTGAAGACACAATATCAATATCCCTATTACTATTTAAATAAGTGAATTGTTTAAAAAGCCTATCTGGATGCATAATATCATCAGCATCCATTCTTGCAATATATTGCCCTTTAGATTCATCAATTAATTGATTAAGTCTGGTAGGTAACTTCTTGTTTTTCCCATCAGAAATAACTTTAATTCGTTTATCCAAGCTTTGAAATTTTTTAGCAATTTCAAAAGATTTATCAGTAGAGCCATCATCAACTAATATTAATTCCCAATTTGCATAGGATTGCATAATAACTGATTGAATAGCATAAGATAAATATTTCTCATTATTATAGAATGGAATTCCTACACTAATTAAAGGATGATCTTCGTAATTACACATATAACTTAAAACCAATAAAAATAAAAATCAACATAATAATATAGTGTAATTTTATACCTTTTTTTAAAAATGGTGAATAAAATAAAGGCATAACCAGAAATGGGATAGCAACCCAAGAAAATAGGCCCCATCGATCAGAAAAAGGCAATTGAAAGGCCATAAAAAATATAATACTTGAAATAATATAATATGAAATTAATAAATTATATTCATTTTTGAGAAAACTATCATTTAATTTTTCTTTAATATATAAAGCTAATATTAAAAAGAAAGTATTAAAAATTACAAATTGAGGCTTAAACCCAATAGTATAATTAGTTTCCTTATCCATAAAATAGCTCTCCCTTCTATCCCCCCCCAAAACTTCCAAAATAAAAGGAGAAATATTTAAAAGGCTAAATTTAGAATATGATAAAAATATAGATATAAAATAAGCTATAATCAAAATTATTGTGGGATTAAATTTAATTTTACTAAAAAGTATGCTTATTAAAAAAAGAATAATAGGTATAATTGACGTTGAATGGAAGAATAAAGACAAAGCAATAAAGAATAAAATTTTATTTTTATTGTCTTTTTCAACCCATAAAGAATAGGCAAATAACAGTAAAGATAAAGATACGCCCTGCCTAATAATATTAGTATTCATACTTATAAAAAAGAAAAAAGAAAGGCTAGAGAAAAAACATATAAATAAATTAGACTTATACAAACTATTAATTTTTCTTAAAGCTAAAAAATTAAAAATAATTGAAATACAAGAAATGATAAATAAAAAATATCCAAAGCTTAAATCAAAATACTTTATGATTAAGATTAATAGTGTAAACAAAAATTCACCACTAAAATCTAAAGATACATCTTTTAACCAAAAGAAATTATAATAATTATTTGTATCTACACCAACGCTTGTGTCTCTCAACCCTATTAAAAAAATCATAGAGATTAAGGGAAATAAAACTAGATAACTGCCTAATTTGTTTTGAAAAAGAATATCTTTTTTAATTTCAGAAGATAATGAAGATACCAATACCAAACAAGCAGTACAAAAATAAATCAGATTGAATATAAAATTAAATAAGGTATTATCTATTAGCATATTAATTCTATCAAGCTAGCATATTTAAATACATTTTTAGAAGATTTTTAGAATTATATTCTATATCAAACCCACAATTTTTTAATATTTCAATATTAGATCTTGAGCATATTTTTTCTATATAATTCATATTTTTGATTGCCTCCACCCACTCTTCATGGGAAGATAATTCTAAAAAATTGACCAAACCTACCCCTAAATCCACTTCTTTAGAAATATTAGTAGAAATAAAAGCTGGCAAACCAATTGCTTGACTTTCTACCAACACAACTGGAAAGCCTTCATGCAAAGAAGGCATTAACATTACATCTGCTCCAGCCATTAAATTAGGCACATCATCTCTTACTCCAAGTAAATAAACATTATTTTCAAGTCTGTTATCTTTTATTTTTTGTTTAATAGATTCTTCCAATGTTCCTTGTCCAACAATAAAATATGTAAATTTAACATTTTCTTTTTTTAATATTTTCATAATATCTAAAGAAAAAAAATGATTCTTTACATCATTCAATCTACCTACTTGAATAATTTTTAAACCTTTACTATCTTGGTTAATTGTTTTCCAATAATCTTTATTAGACAATGCAATTTCTCTATATAGCTCTAAATCTATCGCATTCTTTAATAAGAAAATATTATTACTAGTTCCAAATAGATATTCTGCAGCCTTTTCGCCACATGCAATTTTTTTCGTAGGTAAAGATTTATTTAAATAGAGACAAAACTTCTCGTACAAATAAATAATTTTACCAGTTTTCCGATTACTTGTATTATGAGAATGAGAAATCAGATGGGGGACGCCTGCATACTTAGCTGCCAATAGGTGAAAAGCATTACTCAACAACATATGTGCATGTACAATCTGATATTCAGAATGTTGTTTTAAAAAATTGGTTAACTTAAACATGCGCTCAATTGGATTATTAGCTAAAATTGGAAAGATCTGTCCACCTAATGCTAATATTTCATTGTCATAGTCACCCTGATCAGTCGTAAAAGTAATAAAATCAAATTGGACTTGTGTACGATCAATATGACGGTATAGATTCATAAGCATGGTTTCTGCACCAGCCCGATCCATTTTCCCAACAATATGTAATACTCTAATCATTAAAAATTTCTATCCAAGATTTTTTGAAGCTTTCAGTGTTAAATCGACTTGAATTCATTATAGCAGCACTCGAAAGAGATTTCAGATATTCAAAGTCATTGGAAATGATATCCATTGCGACTGCAAATCCTTTCTCTTTCTCCTTGAAGTCAACAATAATTCCAGATCCATTAAGCAATTCTAAAACACCAGGCAAATGATCAAAGACAATAGCGGGAAGTCCATAAGCTTGACTTTCTATTAGCACCAATGGGGTTGCTTCTTTTCTAGAAGGTAAAAGAAATACGGATGCATTCTGGTAAAATTGCTCAATATTACTTATTCGCCCAAACAACTGAATATTTGATAATTTCTTTTCAAATATAATTTGATTAAGTAAATCTATGTCACTGTCACTTAGACCTACAATCTGTAGAGACCAATCATGATTTTTCTGTAGTGCCCATGCATCTAAAAGAATATCAAAGCCTTTAACTGTTATATTATTTCCGATTGCGAGAAATTTTTTCTCTGAAAGACTTGGAGGTACGAGTAGAGGGTTAACTGTCAAAGGATTGTATATTAAAGACAGTTTATCTGCATATAATTTACTGTAGTTTTTCCAAGCGAATAGTTCAGACTGAGATAAAACAATAATTTTAAAACATTTTAATACAGCATAAAACCTTGATACTTTAAATATTAACTTATTAAAATTAGTTCCTAAAGAGAAATGTTCCCAGAGAATTAATTTGGTTTTCCGAGGTAAAATAAACCCATTAAACAAGATAGAATTTGAATCCAAGTTAATATAAAAATCTATTTCTCTTCCCTTAAAAACCTTATACATTTTAATATTTTTATAAAAAACACCACCTTTTTCTTTTGATAAATCTACAATATTGACTCGCGCATCTAAGTGATAAAATGAAGAACCTGCTTCATTAACAAAAATAGTAATATTAAACTGGTCTATCAATAAATTACTGAGTATACACAACATACGCTGCGTACCTCCAGGATTCGTAAGGTTATGAATTAAAAAAGCTAAATTCATTTATAAAAACTCTTTAACACTGAATAGGTTTTTGACAAAAAAATAAATAACAACCCTCTTTTAAAATAAAACTTATTAGCTTTATTTTTAATAAAGGAGGGAGTTAATAAGTTTTTACTTTTTTTAAATTCTTTATTTTCAATAAAGGCAGAAATATACATTCCATTCTTAAATAAAAATAAAATGTATAGCAAGTACATAGAAACATAAGGAGATGTGTACAATTTATTTACAGAAAGTCTCTCCTTATAAACACTCAAGATATATTTATAACTGAGTTTTTGCTTTTCAATATTTGCGTTACTCAACCCAAGCAGACTTCCTGAGTAATTCACTCTATAATGGTAAATTATATTTTCAGAAAAATAAATATTTTTAGCCCTCAAAAAAACTTCTGGTATAATATTTGCATCCTCAAAATAATAGCCTTTAGGAAAAAATATATCATTAAATAGCTCTTTCTTATAAGTATAAAAACATAAAAACCAGGAACATTGGTCGAATATATTTTCTATCAAATTAGTATTTAATTCATAAAATCCTGTTAACTTTATACTATTATTATATATCTTATCTTTAGTCGGCTTATTACAGAATCTTGAACTTTTAAATGAAATAATATCCACATTATAATCTTTAATAGCATTTAAAATTTCACTAATATAATCATCGGCAACTATATCATCCGAATCTAAAAATGAGATATAATTTCCTGTAGCAATTTTTAATGCATTATTTCTAGCTTCACTTTGACCCAAATTTTCTTGATAAATAAAATAAAAACAATTCTTTAATTCATCAGGTAAATTTTCCAATTGTTTTTTTATAATATTCATAGATTGATCAGGAGTTCCATCATCTACTAGAATAACCTCTATTCTATGATCTATCTGCTTTATCAGACTATTAATACAATCTTCTACATACAACTCCACATTATATATAGGAACAATTACACTTAAAACCTTAGACACAATCTCACCATTATTACTAAATACCAAAACTAAATTAGTGTATTTTCTAAATAATTAATTGATTCTATTTTTAACTTACTCAATTTTTCATTAATTAAATGATAATCAATTTCCTCAAAAAGCAAATTATTAGAAATTTCAGAAATCTTATATACCATTCTATTAGTTAACTCTAACTGTTCAAGTAAAGATTCAAATCTTGAGGCCCCTCTTTCCTTATTTACAATTGATATAAATGGTTTATTAAAAATGATTGAGAATACTGTTCCATGAAAAGAATCAGTAATAATAAAATCTGCCTCATGAAATGATTTTATCCAATTTTCTATGGAGGGATAGATATAAGAATCATAATCCTTAATAAATAAATTATTTTTAACTTTATTTTTAGGTTGGTTTGTATAAATATCTTTATTCATTTTTTTTGCTATTTTTTCAATGGCTTCTTTTTTTTCATTATTATTATCCAAAACATACGTAAATATTTTCCCTTTATTGCAAATAGTCTTATCACTTGATGATAACAACTCTAAATAATCTTTAGCTTCCAATAAAAGTGTTGGATCTAAAGTATGTTGTACTTCTATATTTAAAAATTCATGACAAATATTTACAGCCGATCTTTCTCGTACAGCAATAGCATCAAATTTACGTACAAATTTTTGAATCTCTATAGTCTTTTCTTTATTAAACTGCCAATTATCTATGCCAAAAGAAGCAGAATAAGCCACTTTTTTAATTTTTTCGTTATCATAGAGAAAATCCAAGAAAAAGCTTTCAATTCTTGGGGAGTAAGCGACTCGCCAAACTTGATCACTTCCTACTACTACAGCATCGAATTTTTTTTCTTTAAAGTAACCTTTCAGATCATTTACTGAATAAATAACCTTAGAACGCTTCATGTATGTTTTTATAAATCTTTTATGTTTTACTCTAATTAGATCTAACTCTTTTTCAAAAAAAGGATAGATTTTATTTTTACCCAAAATTATATTTTTTATAATCGATAAAAATTTTTTTAAATCGGAAATTTGATTATATTGATAATTAATTACCTCTACATCATAACCTTTTTTGGTTAAGAATTTTTGTAAGGCAAATGCTTGAAGTGTACCACCAAAATTAGTAATAAGTGGTTGAGTTAGAATTGCAATTTTTTTAGTCATTAGAGTGAATCACCTTTAAAACTTCTTCAGCAGTTCTCCGGTAGGATAGAGTAACATTAAATTCAGCTACAGCTATTCCAATTGGAATCATACATATAATCTGTTCAGCATCAGGAATTTTTACTTTCTTTGCTAATTTTTTTTCTTCATGCCAAGTTTTACCCCAGTTCGCCGGACAACAAGCAATTTTATAAAAATGTAAAGCATATAGTAGATTCATCAAATAAATCCCACCATCTATATAAAATTGATTTCTCTCCCCTACTGTATAAAAATATTGTCTATTATTTGTCAAAATCAATAATTGACTGATATTTTCAGTATAACCTGTAAGACCACCTTGAATTTCAAGACAATAATTAATTAACTCTTTATCTTCAAGCAAATAAACTTTAGAAGCTTGTCTGTTACAGACTGAAGGAGCATTATTTGCTAACTCTATTGCTTTTTTAATTTTATCATAACTAATTTTTTCACTAGTAAAATCTCGTATACTTTTTCTAGAATTTGAGAATTCATGAAAGTTATTAGTTTCTTTATAATATTTTTCTTTATTATAACTAATTTTACCTGAAGTATACTCTATACCAACTTTTTCCAGCAATTTTTTATAATATATATATTGTTCTTCTGCATAATAATCAGAAATATCTATTTTTTTATTTTTATGCAAATCATAATATTCAACAACTACTTTATATGCAATCGATATCTGCGTTCTATTAATATTACCAATTATCTCACAATCGCTTAAATATTTATGCAAATTAATAACTCTTTGCATAGCAAATCTTGGTTTCATTGGACTAAATAACAACCCCTTTTCTATAGAGTGATAGTTTAATATCAAAATACACTCTTTATTTTCAAGACTATTAACCTTATTAATAGTTGAATACCTCCAATACTTTAATGAATCCTTTAAATAATTTCTTATTAAAAAAACAAATCTTTTAAAAGAATTTGGAAAAACCTTATTTAAAATAACCAAAACTTTTACTCCAAAAATTATTTACCTTTCATTTTAATATTCAATTTTTCATAAAAATAAACACGCTCAAATTTACTTAAACCAAAAACAAAAATATTAAAAACAACAAAACTCACTATCGCGGCAGATAAACACATGAAATATAAAAAATCATTTTCACACCTAAGAAAATTCATAAATATATATGTCATCAATATAGATAAAAACAAAACCAATACTACTCTTACTATCACATTTTTTACATAATAATTGATATTAAATTTTAGAATTTTATTCAAAAAAATCAATCTCACAACCAAGCAAATTAATGATATTAATATTTGTATCCAATACAAAATAAGTATATTTTCATATACCTTTAAAGCAAAATAACTTAAGGGTAAATTTAAAAGTATAAGAATACTTAATAATATTTGATATATTTTTACTTTACCCGTAGCTTGAACAGCTGTCATTAGAGTGGTTGACAATGTTTCTATTAATAAGAAAATTAATGATAATTGTATAAAATCTGATAAATATAATGGTATATCACTTAACCAAAGCTTTAATAAATATTTGGTATTAAAAAAGATTGGTAAAACTACTATCAAACAAAAAAAGAAGCTATATTTTGACCCCATATTTATTAATAATATGTTACGTTTATAATTATTTTCTGCATAAGTTTTATGAATCTGTGGATTAATAGCAGTTGTGATTGAACTCACCAAGCCATTAATAACTCCTACTAATGTATTTGTAAGTGCATATGCTGTATTAGCCACCAATCCGAAAAATATATTTAACAATATATTAAAACCTTGCAATTTGGCAACCGATGAAAAATTCCCAAAAATATTCCAAGATGAATAAAAGAATATTTCTTTTAATAGTGAAACATCTTCAATCTTAAACATAGTATTTTGATTAAGTTTCTTCCAACAATACAATATATATATAATACAAGTTATCAAACTAGAAAAAACATATAATAGCGCATATTTAACCAATAAAGGATCTAATAATAAATATAAAATGTAAACAATTAAAAGTTTAATTACCCCATTTAATAAAGATATTTGAGCATAAAAAGACATTTTTTCTTTAGCTAATATTAAAGCATTAAATGGTGACTGAATAATAGTAATAAACACAGAAACTATAGCTAAATTAAAAATAAAATAGGAAGCTTCTTTATATCCCAGATTAATGAATAGTAATTCATTCAAAATAAAATCTTTAGAAAAAAACAAACTTGAACAGACTATTATCCCTATCAATAAATGTAAAAATAAAATATTTGACCATACTTCATTTAATTTTTCTTGATCTTTCTTGCCAATATAATAAGCTAAATATCTTTGACTTGATGCAATCATTGCACCATTAATAAATGTGAATAAAGTAGCTACTCCAAATACTAAATTAAATAAACCATAATCTTCAGCACCTAGTAGTCTAAGCACTTCTCGGACTGTAAATAAGCCAATTACACTTAATATTAGTGTACGAAAGATTAGATATGAAGTATTTTTTAAAATTACAGTATTCTTTGACATATTAATTTATTTTAGCTACATACCAATTTACTGTTATTTCTAAATCCTCTAACTTTATAGAATAATTAAGCTGATCTGTAGGTTTCAGCTCTTTTGGGAAGGCTTCTAAGGTATGGTCTTGGCCACTTTTGAGTTCATGAATTCGTTTCTGGTAGATATCAAAGCCGACTACAGGTACTTTTTTCCCAAATTCAACTGCAAGTGGCAAGCCCACATAACCCAAACCAATCACCGCAATTTTTAAATCTGCAATAGATAGCATTTCAGCGCCTTAATTTACTGTACTTATAAAGATTGAATCTTTCGGCGAGCATACTAGCAGAAAATTATGAAGTTTCTATTATGATTTGTGCTTAAATTATCTGTAAAATAAGATCGTATATCTTTTTTGTGACATTCATTATTTTATTTGTAACTAGGGACTGTTGACATTTACTGTTCATAATTAACCCTATAAAGGTAGCCATAAAAATATACAGGCTAAGGCAACAGAAATTTGATAATTTCTTTTGAGCTTGTCATATCGAGTAGCTATTCCTCTAAATTGCTTTAATCTACAAAACATATTTTCAACTAAATGCCTGATTTTATATAAATACCAGTCCATATGGTCATTGTTCGATTGGCTATTCGTTTTCTTTGGTATATTCGCTTTAGTCCCTGTTTTCCTGATCTGTTCACGCAGTGGTTCTGAATCATAGCCTTTATCTGTACATACCACTTTTGTCTCTTTTAAATCTAATGTTGATATTAAATCAGGTGCAACTTTAACATCATGTGTGGTTCCATCGGTAATCATGAAATCAACAGGATTGCCATGTGCATCAACAATCAAATGTATTTTTGAGGAGTTTCCTCCTACACTTTTAGAAATAGATTGATTCGCTATGCCGGCAGAATGTTGATGAGCACGTACATGAGAGCCATCAATAAAAATCCACTCCATATCGGGGCATGAGGCTAGTAATTTGAATAATCTAAGTAACTTACCGCTGCTTGACCAACGATTAAAACGTTTGCAAATAGAGTTGGGATGACCAAAACAAGAAGGAATATCTCGCCACGGACAACCTGTTCTAATTCTATAGAGAATAGCTTCAATAAAATTGCGTAAATTTGAGTTGTGGTGAATGGATAAATTACGCAGAATAACTTTCAACTTTTGCCAGTGTTGATCTGTCAGCATGGTATGAGGCATAGCGAATAGTAAAATTGGGTTTGGTGATTTGATTTTACTACTTCGCTATTTTTTAAGCTAAAAGTGTCAACACACCCTAATGAAACACTTTACATTTTTAATCTCATTCAATTTCTAACATAAAATGAGAAAGATAGTTACAAATTGTTATGTATACAACTGGTAACTTCGGTAGAATAACTCCAATTTGAATGAATCTAAAAATTAATATTTAGGAAAGCCTGTGCGACACTTTCGATTAGCTGTTTTATTGGCATGTGGTATTACCACTACAGGGTGTGCAATCACCTCTGGTCTACAAACAAATGACTTACCTAGTGAGGGTGTTTATCAAACTGATCTAGGCACTACAGTAAATGTCATTAAGCTAGATCAAGAATCAATTATGGCTGCTCAGCCTGCTGTACATAATATTCAACAAGAATATGCTCATCTTTTTAGTACATCGCACCGCAGCTATCAGTTGAGTCCGGGTGATATTTTATCTATCTATTTATGGGCTTATCCAGAACTTACCTCTGCAAGTAATATTACGAGTGATCAGTCTGCACAAGCGAATGGCTTCCAGATCGATTCAGATGGCTATATTCATTTTCCAATTATTGGACGCTATCAAGCTTCAGGAAAATCAGTAGCCCAGGTCAATCGTGAATTACGTAATCAGCTATCACGTTATCTAAAAAACCCCGATGTAATCGCACGAATAGTATCGTATCAAGGTCAACGTTATTCGGTTCAAGGTAATGTTCTGAAAGGCGGTCAATTCTATTTAAGTGATCAACCTGTTAGTGTTTATACAGCATTAGGAATGGCAGGTGGTATCAATCCTCAACAAGGTGATAATACCTCTATTACATTAGTCCGTCAGGGACGTTCCTATAGTTTAAATACCTTAGAATTAGAAAAAGCCGGATTCTCTCTACATAATTTATTAATACAGCCTAATGACACCCTATATGTCAATAATCGTGAGAATCAAAAAATTTATGTTATGGGTGAGTCAGGTAAAAACCAGTCACTACCTATAAGAGATCAAGGCATGAGTCTTAGCGATGTTATTGGCGAAAGCTTGGGATTAAATCCACTTTCTGCTAGTCGTAGTAAGATCTATGTAGTACGAAGTAATATTAATTCTCCAATGACAGAAATATATCATATGGATCTCAGTAATATTGGGGACTTTGGTCTAGCAAATCAGTTTAAAATGCGTAGCAATGATATTGTTTATGTAGATGCTTCAGGTCTTGCACGCTGGCAACGTGTAGTTAATCAGGTTATTCCTTTCTCAAATGCACTGTATAATTTAGACCGTTTGGGGAACTAATGAAAATTAACAATATTTTAGTGGTCTGTATTGGTAATATTTGTCGTAGCCCAATGGCAGAATATTTTCTAAAACAGGAATATCCTCATTTAAATATTGAATCTGCAGGTATTTCTGGTTTAATTGGTCATGCAGCTGATGAAAAAGCAAGTCTATGTATGCAACGCTTTGGAATTGATATGAGTACTCATGTTGCAAAAAAGCTGAATGCAGAACTCATTAAAAAAGCCGACCTAATATTAGTTATGAGCCAGAATCAGCAAAAACATATAGAGCAAACCTGGCCTTTTGCTAAAGGTAAAACCTTTAGACTAGGACATTGGCAAAGTAAAAATATTGCCGATCCTTATCAGCATGATCAAACAGTCTTTGATGAAACTTGTAGATTGATTCAAGACTGCATTACTGACTGGAAAAAATATATTTAAGTTTTTTAATATTTTCACTTTTTGATATTTAAATTATGAGCCAAACTGCCAACACCGAAGATACTATTGATCTGAAGGAATTATTTTTTTCCTTAATTGCTCAATGGAAATTGATCACGATCTGCATATTATTGAGTTTAATTGTAGCTTTATTATATCTACGGATCACTCCAAATACCTATAACGTAGATGCTCTGGTACAAGTAGAAGATAATAAGGGAGCATCAGCAGCTTTATTAGGTAATCTTTCTAATATGATTGAGCAGAAATCTCCTGCTCAAGCTGAAATCGAGATTTTAAAATCACGCCTTGTGCTTGGCTCAGTAATTAACCAGTTAAACTTGGATCTTGTAATTTCTGGTACTGAAGACACAATTTGGAATCGATTATTAAAAAATCATAATTATGATATTCAGTATTCAACAAAATCCGTACTCTTTAAAGATAATCAACAAAGTTTTGATGTAAGACTGTTTGATATTCCAAACTATTATAAAAACAAAAATCTTTTATTAAGTTTCGATCATAATAAATATAATTTAACTGATGCAGCAACAAATGACATTATATTTACTGCTCCTTTAAACCAAACCAGTCAAATTCAATCAAGATATGGTCTTTGGAAAGTCGCCATTTATAGCAAAGATCCCTTAGATTCTACTTATAATATTAAAAAGCTGACTTTACCTGCAGCAGTGCAACGCATACTTAATAATTATTCAGTGGCTGAAAAAGGTAAAATGACGGGTGTACTTGGATTAAATTATCAGGGCCAGGACAAACAGCATATTACTCAAGTATTGAATGCCATCTTAACAGCCTATAGTCAGCAAAATATTGAACGTCGTTCAGCTGAATCTGCCCAAACATTGAAGTTTCTAGATGAACAACTCCCTGAGTTGAGCCAGCAGCTAGATCAGGTAGAACGTGAATTTAACCAGTTCCGTCAGCAATATAATACTGTGGACTTAACTAAAGAATCAGAATTGTATTTGACTCAAAGTATCGCTCTAGAAACACAAAAAGCCGAACTTGAACTTAAAGTTGCTGAAGCTTCTGCACGTTATACTGAAGAACATCCAGTAATGGAACAAATGAATGCTCAACTCGGTGCAATTAATAGCAAAATTGCAACATTGAGTAATACTTTAAAGCAGCTTCCTGATTTACAGCGCCGTTACTTACAACTCTATCGTGAGGTTGAGGTTAAACAACAGCTATATACGGGATTACTTAATACTTATCAGCAGCTTCGCATTGCTAAAGCCGGTGAAATTGGCAATGTGCGTATTGTTGATACTGCCGTAGAACCAATTGAACCGATTAAACCAAAGAAATTACAAATTATAATTTTATCTATTTTCTTAGGCGGTTTTTTAGGAACATTACTTGCTTTATTGCGCAATATGATGCGTTCGGGAATCAAAGATTCAGCACAAATTGAAAGAGAGTTAGATCTGCCTGTATATGCAACAGTTCCTCGATCTCCTCTCCAAGAAAGTCGCGTCAATTTACTGAAAAAGAAAAAGAGCATCCCTATTCTTGCGGTTAAGGATAGTAGTGATATTTCAATTGAAAGCTTACGCAGTATGCGTACTGCAATCCATTTTGCTCTAAGTAATGCCAAAAATAATATTATTGCACTTTCAGGTCCAGCTCCTGAAATTGGTAAGTCATTTATTACTACCAATTTAGCGACTATTTTGGCCCAAGGCGGAAGTCGCGTATTAGTGATTGATGGTGATTTACGTCGTGGTTATTTAAATAAATATTTTAATAAAGAAGTACAACCAGGTTTATCCGAACTATTAAATCATCAAAATAGCTATGAAGATGTAGTTCAAAACTCACAGGTTGATAATTTATTCTTTGTTACTCGAGGTAAAAGTCCAGTAAATCCATCTGAATTACTTAGTACAGATAAGTTTAAAGTTTTTCTTGACGAAGCTTCTGCTAGTTTTGATTACGTATTGATTGATACACCACCAGTATTAGCTGTGACTGATGGTATCATCATTGCACAGTATGCTGGTGTGAATCTATTAATTGCACGTCATGGTAAAACACAAATTAAAGAACTTGAAATTACTGTCACTCGTTTTGAACAGGCTAATGTGAAAGTTAATGGTGTTATTCTGAATGATGTACAAAAAGGGCCAGGTAATGGTTATGGGTACGGATATAACTATGCGTATGCTTATAAGGCTTCAAAAGATGGCGATTAAGATAAATTTAATTTATAGGAGTTAAATTTACTTAAAATATAAGAATAACTTCATTGTTGTTATAAAGCTTCAAACTAAGGTAGAGCAATCAAATTAGTTTGAAGCTTTTTATATTTATTCGGCTTTGTTGCACAAAGATTTGAAATGCAAAGCGCCCCTAATTGAGCCAAATTTAAGGCGTAATTTGGGTAAGTGGTCGACCTAATTCCGTAAATCGGTTGAGGACTGCTACACGTGCATGAATTTCATTCACCTGACTAGGAAAGCTTCTTGCCATTAATTTATCGCCTAATAATTTGATGCAATGCATCTTGGTTTCCACCAAACTGCGGCGATGATAGCCTGACCATTTTTTCCATAATGTCCTGCCTA
>NZ_VOZF01000030.1:0-31656 GCF_013419905.1 Acinetobacter sp. YH12046 | reverse complement strand
AAAACCTTCAAAATTCTTGCTGAGCGATATCGCAATCGAGGCAAAAGACTAGCATTAAGATTCAATCTAATTGCTGGAATTTATAACTTGGAGCTGAGTGAAAAATGACTTATGAAAGAAATCTAATGTAAACAAGTTTTCCATCATGTTAGGTTTTTTAAATTAATAAAAATATAATTTGTACTTTTGACATACTTATAATTACTGGTGGTGAATGAGTATTAGTAACTCCCTAAGAATAATCCTTTAATCCCATCATTTTTCTTTCAAAATCCCATCATTTAGAAGTACTCATAGGTTAAGGAATAGATATCCTTGTTAGAAATATCTAAACTAGCGATATGCTGTAGTGCTCCTGTTTTTGTCCTAGCAAAACTGTCCGCTTCATCCAAATACTGAAATATGAGTTCTCTAAGGGTTTTGTGCTTAAGTTGCATCTCAGGGTTCAATATTTTTTCAGGGTGCAATTCAATCTCGGCTTCCGTGCGTTTGATTCATTCCTCAGCCAATGATTTTTTGCTGAACGTTTTGGATTGCTTAAATTCAGGGTAGCCTTGACGTTATATACGGATCTGAGCTCTATACCGAGTTGTACCGTCTTTTGTTTGTCGCTTAGTGACCATGCCCATGAATTTGCACCATAAAAATGTAGTGGTGCAAATAGGTTGCAAATAAAGAGCGTTAAAAGTCAATACGGAGCGACTAAACGAAGTTAAATGAGGTTAAAGATTTTGAGTAAAAATAATGTAATTTCAGAATTGTTTGATAGGTCAATAGATAAGAAACTTTGGGTCGCTCCCATGGCAGGTGTCACCGATCGTCCATTTAGAACCTTATGCAAGTACTTCGGTGCGGGTCATGCAGTCAGTGAAATGATGACTTCTGACAAGACCTTGCGCATGAGTAAAAAAAGCTTATATCGGGCGAATTTTGATGGTGAGCTGGCACCAATTTCAGCGCAGATTGCCGGTTCTGATCCGCATGACTTAGCTGAGGCAGCGCGTTATCAGGTTGCAAATGGGGCACAAATTGTTGATATTAATATGGGTTGTCCAGCAAAGAAAGTCTGTAATAAGCTGGCCGGTTCTGCCTTGTTAAAGGATGAAGATCTGGTTGCACGTATTTTAGATGCAGTCATTGCTGCAGTTGATGTTCCTGTGACTTTAAAAACCCGTTTGGGCTATCTCAACGGTCATGAAAATATTCTGCGAGTTGCAAAACGTGCTGAAGACGCGGGGATTGCAGCGCTGGCATTACATGGCCGTACTCGTGAAGACATGTACCTCAATACGGCACGCTATTCTTTAATTAAGGAAGTGAAAGGAATGCTGAATATTCCCGTGATTGCGAACGGAGATATTGATAGCCCTGAGAAAGCTAAATATGTACTGGACTATACAGGTGCGGATGCCATTATGATCGGCCGTGCAGCACAAGGTCGCCCCTGGATTTTTCGTGAAATTGCACACTATTTAAAAACCGGAGAGCATCTGGCTGCGCCAAGTATTGCTGAAGTGAAAGATGTGCTACTAGGGCATTTATCCGAGCTTTATGAGTTTTATGGTGAATATTCAGGTTGCCGTATTTCGCGTAAGCATATTGCCTGGTATACCAAAGGTCTACGTTCCAGTAATGAATTCCGTCAAAATATGTATCAGGTAGAAAACACTGCCGATCAATATAAAGTGGTGGAAAACTATTTTAATGGATTACTGGAACATGGACATATCATGAGCGATGTACAGGTGAATCAGGTGAATCTGCTAGAAACCAAATAAAAAGAGAGATTTCCTAGTTCTTCTAAAAGGTACTGTAGTAAATACAGTACCTTTTTTATCTTATAGCTAAAATTTTATATGCTTCCGTTACATTAAAGACTGTAGTGAACATAGCCGCATATTAAGTTCACTGAAACTGGACAGGATATGGACATTGTTTACGTGAAATTGCTCTAAGCTGAATTTCTAGCATGGCAAGATGTTTATTCAATCTTGTTCATTCTCATGATCAAGGGAGATCTATAATGACAAATACCAATCGTCCAGTTACAGACTTTGGCAATAAAACCTCGACTGAATTACCAGAGGAACGTAGTGACGCATTAAATCAAGATGCAACAGATGCCAGTGCTCGACCAGATTTGAATTCACCTCAAAAAGATAATCCTCGTGTGCCAGATATGAATGAAGGTGAGGATAATGTACTTGCTACCAGTGCAGGTACTTTAGGCGGGGCAGCAGTTGGAGCGACTGCCGGTCTGGTAGGTGGTCCTCCAGGGGCAGTAGTAGGCGGTATCATTGGCGGTGTTGTAGGCGGTATTGCAGGGAATGATATTGCTTCACCTGATCATCCGAAACAGACGGATAACTACGAGCATCCAGAAAATCATCCAGAGGCAGATAGTTATCAGCATCCGGACACGATTAAGCAGGAAGATGATTACTGGAGAACTGAGCATACCAACCGTCCGTATTATACGGAATCACGCACTACTTACAGCGATCTCGACTATGATCGTGACTATCGTGGTGCTTATCGGGTTGGTTATGAAAACCGTCCGCTATATGACCGTCAAACTGACTTCGAACATGCCGAACCTGAATTACGAACCAAATGGGAACAGGTAAAAGGTGAATCTCGTTTGAATTGGGAAGAAGCAAAATTTGCGATCAAAGATGCTTGGCATCGTATGACTCGTTAAAAGAACGATATAAAAAAACCTCTCTTTGGAGAGGTTTTTTTATGTTCTAAAATTAAATTTTGCTTTATTTTTGTTTCATTTCCAGCACTAACTGATTAATTAAATCAGAAGCTTCCATCTCACGAATTTGCGTCACATTTGAACCTGCCCAAAACGCGCCATAACCCTGATCACCATGTTTGGACGCTGCTGCATGTAACTGCTTGGCCAGATCATAAGTATATGGATAGGCAGGTACATCCAGACGATCAGGAGTGTCGATGTCTATATGCCAGTGATTAATGATGCCACGCGCTGGACGGCCGGAAATGCTGGCACTAACTTGAGTCAGCGGCTTAGACAGTAGCGCTTTACGATAGGTGTCATTGGCATTGGAAGATTTACACTGAACAAATGCCGTGCCCAATTGTACTGCTTCAGCGCCAAAGTCCATCATCTGACGGGCTTGTTCACCATTCATGATTCCGCCTGCAGCAACCACCGGCAGTGAAAAATGCTGTTTCATCAACTTGACCAGATTAGAAGTTTTGACTGAGGCATCAAACTTGGTACTAAAGATACCCCGGTGACCTCCAGCCTCAATGCCTTGAGCAATGATGATATCAATCCCTGCCGCTTGAATGGCTTTGGCCTCAGCAAAATTGGTGGCAGATACCATCGTCAGAATACCGGCATCTTTTAAGGCCTGAACCTGATGCGGGAGAGGAATGCCAAAATGAAAGCTGACCGCACATGGTCTGGTTTCTAGAACCAGATTCAAGAAATCATCATTGTCTTTAAAACTTGGGTAAATACAGTTCAATTGAGTGGGTGGATTAATTCCGTATTCAGCAAATTTATCTTTAAACTGGTCAATCCAGGCTTGGGCTACGTTTTCATCAAGAGGCTGACTGTCATGACAGAAAAAGTTAACCTGAAACGGACAATCTGTAAGTTCCTGAGTTTTTAAAATCTGCTGGCGCGCAGACTCTACGCTGCTGGCTCCCAAGCCCAGCGAACCCAGACCACCCTGATTTGAAACTTCCGCTGCCAGTTCAGGTGTCGAAACGCCTGCCATAGGGGCCAAGAAAATAGGATGTTTTATTCCGAGTTTTTCTAATAAAGACATAGATTTGCTCCCTGTTACTCTATCTACTTTGCCTATAGCCGCAAAATTAAGCAAATCATATTGGTTATTTTATTTTGAAATAATGCTGTATGGATAACGGTTCAATTACATTTCTTACGACATGAGATGTCGCCACAAAGACTGGAAAGCTATAGTGTATAGCGGGGAAAATTTATAATAGGTTTTTAGCCAACAACTTGCTGAAATCATGTCTGAACGTATCCGAGAAAAACTACAAATTTTAGCTGATGCTGCCAAATATGATGTGTCCTGTTCATCGAGTGGCAGTAACCGTAAAAATAAAGACAAAGGCTTGGGCAATACCGGAAATGGAATCTGTCATAGCTATACCGAAGATGGTCGCTGTGTCTCATTACTGAAAATACTGTTTTCAAATGTCTGCATTTTTGACTGTGCCTATTGTGTCTCTCGTCGTTCCAATGACGTAAAACGTGCTGCATTTACCGTGCAGGAAGTGGTCGATCTGACCATGAATTTTTATCGCCGTAATTATATTGAAGGGCTGTTTTTAAGTTCGGGAATTTTTAAATCAGCAGATTACACCATGGAGCGGATGTTGCAGGTGGTGAAAAAGCTGCGTCTTGAAGAAAATTTTAATGGTTATATTCATCTCAAAACCATTCCCGGAGCATCGCAGGAGATCATTACTGAAGCGGGTTTATATGTCGACCGGATGAGTATCAACCTGGAAATGCCAACCGAAGCAGGCTTGCAAAAGTTTGCTCCAGAGAAAACCCATACAGAAGTGCAAAAAGATCTGGGAATTGTACGGGATCGCTTAATCCAGTTGAAAGATGAACGTAAGATCATCAAATCCGTTCCCAAATTTGTTCCCGCAGGACAGACCACGCAAATGGTGGTCGGTGCGCATAGTGAAACGGACAAAGATATTATTTTGATGGCTGATCGGCACTACAAGGAATTTAAGCTGAAACGCGTGTATTTTTCTGGCTATATTCCGATTAATCCCGAAGAAAAAGCCTTACCTGCAATCGGCTCAGCGCCACCCTTATTAAGAGAAAATCGTCTATATCAGTCTGACTGGCTGATGCGCTTTTATGGTTTTGAAGCAGATGAAATTGTGAATGACCAGCATCCAAATCTGGATCTGGATATTGATCCAAAACTGAGCTGGGCTTTACGCCATCCGGAGGCCTTCCCGGTTGATATTAACCGAGCCGACTACAAGATAATATTACGCGTGCCTGGCATTGGAGTACGTTCTGCCAAAAAGATTGTACAGGCACGCCGTTTTGGTCAGATTCATATCGATCAACTAAAACGGATGGGCGTGGCGTATAACCGGGCGCAGCATTTTATTCGCTGTGCAGATACACCGAAATTTAAAAAGGAGCAGCAATCCCAGCAGATTCGCCAGCAGATTTTACAAGCCGGTCAATCCAAATATCAGCAGCAACTGTCACCTCAACTGGGATTCGGTTTCTGATGGCACAGTACTGTTTTGATGGCACCATGACCGGTTTATTAAGCTGTGTATTTCGGGCTTTTGAGTTTAAAGAGTTTGATGTCAAAGTGACGGCCAATCCGCAGGCACAAAATGGCTTATTCGATGATTTTATTCATGTAGCTCCGAATGAAAGTCAGGGACAGCGGGTCTGGCAAGGCTTAAAACAGAAAGTATCATCCAGTAGTTTAAAAGCCTTTTATTATGCTTTTCTTTCTGAAAAAGAACAGGCATTTCAGAACCTGTTCGATTTTGCAGTTTATGTATTTCAAAATCAGCGGCCGGTTGATAAAGATTATGGCCATCATGCAGTCATCGGAATGTCACAATGGATGAAACAGGTCGGGCGTGAAAAGCATCGTATGGAAGCTTTTGTCCGCTTCAAAAAGGCCAAAGATGGATTGTTTCTCAGTCTGGTCAAACCGGATTTTAATGTACTGCCGATTATTTCCCGACATTTTAAGGAACGTTACCAAGACCAGCGTTGGCTAATTTATGATGAGCAGCGCCAGTACGGCATCTATTACGATTTAAATGATGTGCACCAGATAGAGATGAATGCAGAAATAGTTGATCCACAAATCCGGATTGGACATAGTCAGTCTTTTAGCATTGAACTGGATGATGAAGAAGTACTCTATGATCAGCTTTGGAAAGATTATTTTAAAAGCGTGAATATTCAGGCACGACAAAATATGAAGCTGCATATCCAGTATGTACCTAAACGCTACTGGCGTTATATGAATGAGAAAGTACTTTAAATAAAATCTTCGCCCAAGTTTAAGGCATAATGACAGCTAATATTTAGATCGAGTGTATAGATATGAAGGTATGGCTGGCATCATTAGCTATGGTAACTGGATTGGCTGCATGTTCAGCAGAGCAACAGAAAATAGCAGTAGATCCGGGTAAATATCAGGTTAAAAGTGCACAGGAATTACAGCAACGTTTTGATGATCTAAACAGTAAGTTGGCACAGGACTTTCAGCAATTTAAAAAAGTAGAAAGCATTGCCTTTTCTCATCAGTTGCCTTTGGATGTGAATAACCTGCAAACCTTGAATCAGCATCCTGTCAGCCGGACTGCGCTAAAATCCAGTAAAGTGGCCTATTGTGACATGATGAATGGTTATTTTGCTGAGATGTATCGCTTGGGGCATTATAATCTGAATCTGGTCGACGAAATTCAATTGCCTAAAGCCGAGAATGAAGACCTGAAATCCAATTTTGCATCTAGCGATCAGTTCTATACTTTTATTCTGGACCGTTATACGGCTTATCGTCAGGTTCAACAAACCATGAATTATGGTTGTAATCTAAAAGCTGCGTTGTAAGTATTAAGCTATAAAAAAGCCCATCGCAAAGATGGGCTTTTTTATTTAGCAACCAGTCAGTTTTTCTGGTTGAGGTTTCTCACCGGGGAAGAAAATTGGACGAAGTTTTACACCCAGACCATTTCCAAGGAATGCGAAGACCAGCCATAACCAGCCATGTACGCTGCCCGAAGCAATACCACTAAAATAGGCACCAATATTACAGCCATAAGCCAGACGAGCGCCGTAGCCAAGCATCAAACCGCCAATAACCGCAGCAACCAATGAACGTTTTGGAATATTGAAGTTCGGAGCAAATTTACCTGCCAGACTGGCAGCCAATAATGCACCAAGCATGATGCCAAAGTTCATCATAGACGTAATATCGAACCAGAGCGATTCAGATAAGGCTTTGGCATTGGCTGGTTGCTGCCAATACGCCCAAGAGGCTACATCAATTCCAACAAAACTTGCAGATTTCGCGGCCCAGACAGCAAGGGCAGAAGTAACTCCCCATGGACGACCAGCCAGCGCCAAAGTAGCAAAGTTAAGCAGGGTTAAAATGATTCCACCCCAGATTAATGGCCATGGACCACGCAAAAAGCGTTTCCAGCCCTGATGCTGGCTTTGAGGTTCAACTTCTAAATTGCCATGACGTTTCTTTTCAAAAAAGATAGTTGCAGTAGCAATAACAGCAAAAATGACAAAGCTCAAAACAAGTGCAGGAATGACACCAAAACTTTCTACAATGGAGATGGGTGCGAAATGGGGTAGGTTAAACCACCAGTCAATATGCGAAGTCGCAATCAGTGAGCCAGCACAGAAGAAGAACAGGGTTACCAGCATACGGGCACTACCACCACCAACGGTATAAAGTGTGCCTGATGCACAACCGCCACCGAGCTGCATGCCAATCCCGAAAATAAATGCCCCGATTACCACAGAAAGCGAAACTGGACTGACAAAGCCTTGAACTGGATTACCGAACAGTTCACCTGCGCCTAAAGCAGGAAAAAATAGCAAGACAGCAAGACCCAGCATGATCATTTGGGCACGTAAGCCACGACCACGACGTTCTTTAATAAAGACGCGCCAGCTGGAGGTGAAACCAAACGAGGCATGATACAAGGTCATACCCAGTGCACCACCCACCAGAAATAATAGAGCCTGGTTCAGGCCCACGATGTGATAGGCACCGACAGTTCCTAATACAAGTAAAATAAAAGCCACCCAGACCGAGAGATTCGATCGCTGGGAAGACGCAGCAATAACAAACATGGGAGATCAAGCTTTAAAAAATAAAGTCGCGTATATTACGCAATTTCTCACTAAAATGGGCTGATCTAGAATTTCTAAGAGCCAATTAAACATCCTGATAACTGATAATAATTATGAATTTAAATGATATAAGGTCGTGATTATTTCAAAAGATATCAGCTTAATTAGAACAATCACCTGCCTAATAGTGAAATGTATAAAAAGTTTAAAAGCCTGCAAAGCAGGCTTTTAAAGATCTAAAGCTTTAAAAATTAATTTTCAGCTTTCTCGCGTACTTTGCCTGCACCTTCTTCAATAGCACCGGCAGTTGCAGCAGTCGCGTTTTTAGCGGCTTCAGCAGTTGCATCTGCTGCTCGAGAAGTCGCAGCGGCGGCTTCATCAGCGGCACGGGAAGCATTTGCAGCCGCATTATCCATGGCTTGGTCAGTTTCCTGAGAAGCCTCATGAGTGGCATCTTCCATATCATGGCCTGCTTGAGTAGCAGCATTTTCTAAATGTTCGCCAGTTGTCGCACCTGTTTCAGGATTTTCTTTCTTATTACAACCCACTAAAGCAACGGTTGCAGCTAAACCCAAAGCAACAAGTAATTTATTCATCGTGTCATATCCTTTGTAGTTGTAAGGTCGAAAACAGTCTAGCGAGTATTTATTTGAATTTATGCTAATAATTAGATCAGAATTTGTTCGCTAAATGTAATTTTTATAAAGGCTTATACAATTTTTGCCAAATATAAATCGTCTGATTATTTGAATGTATTTTCTTACAACCCTTATATGGATTGCTTCTCACTGCTTATAAAGAATAAGTTTATCCGTTTTAATATGAGTTTTAGATGTAACAAAACACAACTATTTCCAGCTCAATTTTTGTCAGGCTAAAAGTAGAAGCCATAAAAAAGCCCGCATAAAGCGAGCTTTTAAAACTTGAAAACTTATAGACCAGCAGATGCTTTAAGTGCTTCGACTTTGTCAGTTTTTTCCCAAGTAAATGCAGTATCTGAACCTTCACGACCAAAGTGACCATAAGCCGCAGTCTGTTTATACATTGGCTGGATCAGGTTCAACATACGGGTAATACCATATGGACGCAGGTCAAAGTGCTCACGAACCAATTGAACGATCAATTCATCAGACACTTTGCCTGTATTGAAAGTATTGATTGAAATTGAAGTTGGCTCGGCAACACCAATTGCATAAGACACCTGAATTTCACATTTATCAGCAAGACCCGCAGCGACAATGTTTTTCGCAACATAACGGCCTGCATAAGCAGCAGAACGGTCAACTTTTGATGGATCTTTACCAGAGAATGCACCACCGCCGTGACGTGCCATACCGCCGTAAGTATCTACAATGATTTTACGGCCAGTCAGACCACAGTCACCTACAGGACCACCGATCACAAACATCCCGGTCGGATTGATGTGGAATTTGGTGTCTGCATGGAACATGTCGGCAGGAATGATTTTTTTCACGATTTCTTCAATCACAGCTTCTTTTAAATGAGCTTGTGAAATTTCAGGATCGTGTTGAGTTGAAAGCACAACAGCATCTAGACGAACAGGCACGCCATTTTCATAAGCGAAAGTCACCTGGCTTTTTGCGTCTGGACGTAACCAAGGCAATGTACCGTTACGGCGTAATTCAGCCTGTTTTTCCATTAAGCGGTGCGCATAAGAAATTGGCGCAGGCATGAGTACATCAGTTTCACGGCTGGCATAACCAAACATCAAGCCCTGGTCGCCAGCACCTTGATCTTCAGGTTTCTGACGGTCTACACCCTGAGCAATTTCAGGAGACTGCTTACCGATCATGTTGATGATCGCACAGGTCGAACCATCAAAACCTAGGTCAGAATGATGATAACCAATACTGTTAACGGTATGGCGGACAACCGCTTCAAAATCGATGTTCGCAGTTGTTGTGATTTCACCGGCAAGTACAACCGCACCTGTTTTTACAAGCGTTTCACAAGCAACCCGTGCGTATGGGTCTTCTTTTAAGATTGCATCCAAGATAGCATCACTGATTTGGTCAGCCATTTTATCTGGATGGCCTTCGCTTACAGATTCCGAAGTAAATACAGCGTACTCGCGCATAGTCCTATCACAGTTAAATTTAAAGACCCGATATGTTACATCGACTTGTGCTCTAGGACTAGCGCAACTCGACAAAATTGCACGAAATTGTTTCAAATTATTGTGCTTTTATTTGATTATTGGAATTAAAAAAACTGATATGCCTAATTAAACAGCAGGCTAGATTCATTTAATAAACTTAATAAATAGTCTGTGAATTGATAAGAGACGCTAATTAAGCAGTGATATTTCCAAACAAATTTGCAGAACTAAATACTAAGAAAAATATAAAAATTAGAGTGTTTAAAATATTAAGGAAAGTGATCATTCTATTAATAACTTAAGGCGGGTGTATTGATCATACGACAGACAGCCTTGCTGCAAATAGTACGACTCTGCATAGTAGCTTCAAGCCTTCAGAAACCGCCTGTCAGGAAGTGGCGAAATCTTTTGGTATGGACTTGTTTAAAAGACTGTACGGAGATGGAAAAGCATGTATCAAAAGGCGTTTACCTTGATTGAAGTCATGATTGTATTCACAATTATTGCCATTCTGGCGACAGTAGCAGGCATGAGTTATCACAGTTATGTCGTGCGAAGCCAACTAGCAGAGGTTTTTGAGCAGGCAGGTAGCTATCGAACTCAATTTATTGCCTCTGATGGTCACTGTGATGCAGGCCGTCAAATTGGCAGCGGAACCCAATATATTGAAAAAGTCGTGATCAATGCAGCTTGCCGGATTGAATTTAAGCTACGGCAGGATGGGATAGATACGGCAATCCGTGGCAAATCCATCGCCTTTGATGTCTATGGCGGCAGTTGTTCTTCGAGCGATATCAGTCAGCGTTATTTACCTAAAGATTGCCGAGGACAATGATTTTCGTGGTATCGACTAGCCTGATTGAACTTCAACCTTTATCTTTTCATGTCTGATGATCTTGGGCAGACATTAGATATTCACATATGCATTTTTATGGACTGGAAAAAGATCACTTATTTAAGTCTGGATCTTCTGTTTTGACTCCTAGCTGGAGGTATCCTGAAGAGGAATTCAACATATTGTAAAAGTTTAATTTATAAAAAATAGTTAAGAATAATCCCAGATTTATCATCTTATTAGAATTTAACTTAGACTCTAGTCAATCAATGCACCTTAAAAGTGCAGAATATTTATCCGATAGGTAAATACAAGATCAATAAATTGATAAATATTGTAGGCTAGTCTTTACCCCTCGCTGTTTTTTTAAGACAATAGACGGCAGTTTTGAAAGTCTTTTCATCATTTCCTATTTCTTCTGAATTTATTTGGACGCTGATTTATGACAACCCCGCTTAATGAACGTCGTATTGCAAACGCAATTCGTGTATTGGCAATGGATGCTGTGCAAAAAGCAAACTCAGGACATCCAGGTGCTCCAATGGGGATGGCAGATATCGCTGATGTGGTTTGGCGCGAATTCTTAAACCATAACCCAACAAATCCGAATTGGGCTAACCGTGACCGTTTCGTATTGTCGAATGGCCATGGCTCTATGCTTCAATACGCACTTCTTCATTTAACGGGCTATGATCTTTCAATTGAAGATCTTAAAGCATTCCGTCAACTTCATTCTAAAACTCCAGGTCACCCAGAATTGGGCTATGCACCGGGTATTGAAACAACCACTGGCCCATTAGGCCAAGGTATCGCAAATGCTGTTGGTTTTGCACTGGCTGAAAAAACTTTAGCAGCGCAATTCAACAAGGAAGATATCAAAGTTGTAGATCACTACACTTACTGCTTCCTGGGCGATGGCTGCTTGATGGAAGGTGTTTCTCACGAAGCATGTTCTTTGGCAGGTACTTTAGGTCTGGGTAAGCTGATTGCTTACTATGATGACAACGGTATTTCGATTGACGGTGAAGTTGAAGGCTGGTTCTCTGACGATACAGAACAACGCTTCAAGTCTTATGGCTGGCAAGTGATCAAAGTTGACGGTCATGATGCTGATGCAATCCGTCAAGCCACTGTTGAAGCAAAAGCTGAAGTGAATAAACCAACCATCATCATGTGTAAAACAGTGATCGGTTTAGGTTCACCAAACAAACAGGGTAAAGAAGACTGTCACGGTGCACCTTTGGGTAATGACGAAATCGTATTGACTCGTGAAGCTTTAGGCTGGTCAGACGAAGCATTTGTCATTCCTGAGGATGTATACGCAGCTTGGGATGCCAAAGATAAAGGTTCACAAGCTGAAGCAGCATGGAATGAAACTTTTGCCGCTTATGCAGCAAAATATCCAACAGAAGCAGCTGAATTAAAACGTCGTCTTTCTGGTGATCTTCCAGCTGACTTTGTTGCAAAAGCGGATGCTTATATCGCTGAAGTAAATGCAAAAGAAGAAACCATTGCTACACGTAAAGCGAGCCAAAATACGTTACAAGCTCTTGTGCCTTCACTACCAGAAGTACTAGGCGGTTCTGCTGACCTTGCAGGTTCTAACCTGACACTTTGGAAAGGTGCACAAGGCGTACAGGACAATCCAGCAGGTAACTATGTTCACTACGGTGTACGTGAATTTGGTATGACTGCGATTGCCAATGGTGTTGCTCTTCACGGAGGTTTCATTCCTTACGTAGCAACATTCCTGATGTTTATGGAATATGCACGTAATGCAGTACGTATGTCTGCACTGATGAAACAACGCGTGATTCATGTCTACACTCACGATTCAATCGGTCTGGGTGAAGATGGTCCTACACACCAGCCAATCGAACAAATCGCATCTTTACGTGGTACACCAAACCTGAATACATGGCGTCCATGCGACACTGTTGAAGCAGCGATTTCCTGGAAATCTGCTTTGATGCGTTCAGAAGGCCCAACAGCGTTAATCTTCTCTCGTCAAAACCTGCCATTCCAAACGCGTACTCAAGCACAAATTGAGAATGTAGCGAAAGGTGGTTATGTTCTGGCTGAAGAAAAAGGCGAATTGAAAGCGATCATCATTGCGACTGGTTCTGAAGTTTCTCTTGCAATGGAAGCTTATGCACAGCTTCAAGGTGTACGTGTGGTATCTATGCCATGTGCTGAAGAGTTCGTGAAACAGGATGCTGCGTATCGTGAAGCGGTTCTTCCTTCAAATATTCGTGCACGTGTAGCGGTTGAAGCTGCACATGTAGATTACTGGTGGAAATTTGTAGGTCTGGATGGTCGTGTGATCGGCATGACCACTTATGGCGAATCTGCACCTGCTAAAGACCTGTTTAAACACTTCGGCATTACAACTGAAGCTGTTGTAGCAGCTGTAAAAGAGATTACTGCTTAATCAACTGATTAAGTCGTTTTTTAAGGGCGCCCCAGTTTTGGGGCGTCTTTTGTTTTTCCGCTTTCTAGCCTTGTTTTCATGTGGCAACCGCTAAAAAGTGTTCTCCCATAATTGAAATGAAAGAGTGAGATAAACATGAGCTTGTATGAACAAATTAGTGATGAAATTACTTTAATGGATGCAGGCGAGCAGAAATGGATCGGGCAGGATCTACCCCTTGAAGCAATGGTTGCGGTTGAGCTATTACTTCAGGAAATGGCTGAAGAAAAAATCATTAAAGTACGTCGTAAGAACCATGAAAAGCATTCTGGTTTGAAACAGGTGGATCGTATTCTGGTTGAAAAACTTTAACAGAAAATACTAAAAGTCCCTGAATGGGGCTTTTTTTATGTCGGATGATTTCCTCTGACAGTTGCTTATGAACATTAGATGAGATAAATCTAAGTTCGTGCCATCATAAAAACCTAATGACTCATATCGTAAATAATTGACTTAAAGATAATTAAAGACATAAACCAAAGAAGTTACTCAATATGGAAATATCATCCCAGATCCAGATCAAATCTCTAGAGCAAATATCACAGCCGGAATGGCTGTTTTTATGGAAAGGCTATCAAACCTTTTATGAGGCGCAAATTTCAGAAAAAATCAGTGAAAATACCTGGGCCAAGCTCACTAGTCCTGGACAGGACAATATGTATGGTTTTGCTGCACTGATTGATGGAAAAGTAGTCGGGCTAGTTCATGTGGTTGAGCATGACAGTAGCTGGACCATGCGTCCTTATGCCTATTTGCAGGATTTATTTGTTCATCCGGATTATCGCGGGCAGGGCATAGCACGTGTACTGATTCAGCATATCTATGATGTAGCAAAGCAGCGTAATTGTGATCGGGTGTACTGGCTGACCCATGAATCGAACCATAAAGCCAGATTGCTCTATGATAAAGTGGCCAAAAAAACCGGATTTATCCAGTATCGTATGTCTTAAATGCTTAGATTTACACGAGAATTTACAATTTTATCGTTTCATAGTTGCAACAAAACGTTTTATCTTTAGGGATGTAAACGGTTCAAGATTCTATAAACTGAAGTTAATTCAGACGAGAGATAACAACATGAATTTGAAAACATTAACTTTAGGCTTGGTAGCCGCATCTATTGCAACTTTTAGCTTTGCAAAACCGGTGACTTATACAATTGATCCGAGTCATACTGCGACGGTATTTAGCTGGAACCATTTTGGGTTTTCTACGCCATCAGGCAATTTCTCTGATATTCAGGGTAAAATTGTGGTCGACAATGAACAGCCAGCAAAATCTTCTGTAGATGTGACCATTCCAGTTTCTAGTATTAATACCAACGTAACTGCACTGGATGACCATTTAAAGAAAGAAGATTTCTTTGATGCAGCCAAATATCCAAATATTACGTTCAAAAGTACTAAGGTAGAAACCAAGGACAAAAAGAACTTCAAGATTACCGGTAATTTAACCGTTAAAGGCGTGTCCAAACCAGTGGTATTGGATGCCGTGTTAAATAAACAGGGTGAACATCCAATGGCAAAAGTTCCGGCAATTGGTTTCAATGCCACAACATCATTTGACCGTTCTGCATTCGGCTTAGGCGCGAATGTTCCGCATGTGAGTGACAAGATTACTGTTCAGATCACCACTGAAGCGACCATTCCTACAGAACCTGCAAAGAAATAAGATTTATTTCCATTCTGCATAAAAATAAAAAAGCACCTTTATAAAGGTGCTTTTTTATTGGGCCAATAGATGAATTATGAAACAGAATCGGCATCTATCTAAACTAAAAAATCTTAGCTATGATTCCATTAATCTATTTTGCAAACTTTTAATTATAAATATTTATCCAGTACCTTTGCTCAAGATACTATTTTTAACTGAGTCAGATATTGCTCTAGGACAGCTTTAGAAGTGCCTTCCAGTACAGGTGCAAATTGAAGATTGGCTGCCCGAAGAACTGGGATATTAATTTTAGCTTGACGTAATTCAGAGGTATGACCAACTAGCCACTTTTCCAGGCTATCGCCAGCGACTTCAGGATGAAATTGCAGAGCCAGAATATTTGATCCTATCCGGAAAGCCTGATTTGGATAGAGATTGGAACTGGCTAATAATTCAGCCTGTTTAGGCAGATCAAAAGTATCGCCATGCCAATGTAGCACTTCAATATTTTCCAAGGCTTGTAGTGGATTATTCTCAGTGGCTGGAAGACTAAGTTTAGACCAGCCAATTTCTTTGCTATGTCCTGCATAGACTTTAGCACCGAGTGCATGAGCCATGAGTTGAGCACCCAGACAAATACCTAAAGTGGGTAAATTCTTTTCTAAACGCACTTTAAGTAAGTCTATTTCTTGTTGTAAGAAAGGGTAGTCCTCCGTTTCATAAACACCAATTGGACCCCCTAAAATAATTGTCAGACCTTTATATTCATACGCTTTACGCAGGTCATCAATACCGGCTTCAAAATAGCGAACACGTAATCCCAGCTGATAAAATACATCTTCCCAGGCACCTAGGTCTTCAAAAGCCAGATGTTGAATGGCATATACGGTATCGGGGAAGTGATCAAGGTTCAGCATAGCAGTCAGGTCTAAATGGAAAATATTTATTTAACGTTATTCTGCAAAAAATTAGAAGTCTTTTTAATCCGGTGATTTAGCCTTAGGTAGGTGATTCATCCGAATCGGCAATCCTATGTAAGACTATAACTCCGCTTTGTATCAATATGCAGCGATATTTTCCTTTTCTATAAAAAAGGCGTTAGAGTAGAAAGCAGTGGATAATCATAAGAGGCAGGATAAAAAATGCACAATATCTGCTTATATGTCGATAAAAAACGTATCAGTCCTTATACCATGTCGGTTTATGTGGCTCTAAAAGAGAAAGGACTCAACTTTCAGGAAAAAATGATCGATCTGGATCTGCTGGAACAGCAATCTTTAGCTTATCGTAAAATTTGTCCGAGTGGCAAAGTCCCTTGTCTGATCATTGATGATTTTCATTTATTTGAATCGTGGGCGATTACTGAATACCTGGAAGATGCTTTTCCGGCACCGGATTATCGTGCTTTATATCCTGCAGAGATGAAAGCCAGAGCAAAATGTCGCGCCGTTCAGGCTTTGATTAAAACTGATTTTTCCTCTATCCGGCAGGATATGCTTTCAACTTCGATCTTTGTTCCACCTAAAAGGCCTTTAATCGCATCGGCTGAAACCATGCAGGATATTCAGCGCTTACTGGCAATCACAGAAATTTTAGTTGAAGAGTTGTGGCTCACCGAACAATGGTCAATTGCAGACTTTGATCTAGCCTTTATGCTGCATCGTCTGCTTAGTCATGATGTTGAGCTTCCCGAAAAGATTCAGGCCTATATCCAGCGTAATTTTCAGCGATCTTCAGTGCAGTCCTGGATTTTGGAAAATGAAAAATTGAGGACTCATGCTGAGTTTTGATTCTATGTCCGGTAGAGAGGTTAATTTAATAATTTAAGTACTAAGTTTGCTTAATGAATAGACATGGATATTTTAAAAGAGAGCCAAGTTATACAAAAAATTGCTTAAATATCAGCAGAGCAAGCGTAGTATAGAAAGTATAGGTAATAAGAAGTAGCTAAAACTTAGAATCAGATTCAAATGAAAAGGAGTATAAGGTGGGTGGATCACATCATCATGATCATAGTCATGTAGAAGTTAGTGCCAAGAATGCCAAAAAACTGTCCATCGCCTTAGCCCTAACGACAGCCTTTTTAATTGTAGAAGTTATTGCCGGTTTTATGACTCAGAGTCTGGCCTTGCTTTCTGATGCAGCACATATGTTTACCGATGCCGCTGCATTGGCGATTGCACTGGCTGCGATTAAGATCGGGCAAAAACCCGCAGATGATAAACGTACCTTTGGCTACCAGCGATTTGAAATTCTGGCAGCTTTGTTTAATGCGATTATGCTATTTCTGGTGGCGATGTATATCTTGTTCGAAGCTTACCAGCGCCTGAGCCATCCCCCTGAAATTGAAAGTCTGGGCATGTTGATTGTCGCCATACTTGGACTGGTCATTAACCTGATCTCCATGAAAATTCTGGTTTCTAGCAGTCAGGAAAGCTTGAATATTAAAGGGGCTTATCTGGAAGTACTGAGTGATGCACTAGGTTCGGTGGGTGTCATTATTGGCGCAATCATCATCTATTTCAGCGGTTGGATGTGGATTGACACCGTGATTGCGGTCATGATCGGATTCTGGGTCATTCCACGGACATGGATTTTATTGAAACAGAGCATCAATATTATGCTGGAAGGAGTTCCCGATGAAATCGATATTGAAAAACTGCGCCATGACCTACTGGCGCTAGACGGTGTTAAAGATATTCATCAGCTAAAAGTCTGGGCGATTACTTCCAAGAAAGTCATGCTAACCGTGCATTTGGTTGCGCCAGACGTTGACTATAAAAAGTTGCATCAGGAGGCATTCGAGATGTTGCACCATGAACATCACATTACCGAGATGACATTACAAATTGAAGCAGAAGATTGTCCCCCGGAACAGCATCGGCAATCAGCCCATTCGCATGAGCATCATAGGCATAAAGAAAGCCATCAACATTAAGTATGAGAAATTTTGCCATCACACTTAATGTATTTTTAAACTTCGATCCTTTATTTTAGCCTTTTAATAATGAAACAATTACATCTTTATAACTCGGTGGCGCTTTCACGTAATCGCGCTCTCGCAACATCTGATGCATTTTGGGCAGATTTTGATGTGGAACAGAGGCCATTAAATGATGTTCAATATGATAATTCACATGAATCGGTGCAACGAAAGCTCGCGCTAGCCAGCCTGCACGGGTGGTACGGGTATTAGTTAGTGCAGAATGGCTGGTTTCCAGACCAGCATGCTCAGCCATTGCCCGGATACGGATAAACAGTGGGAAAGGGGTGATATAAGCTAACGGCCATAATAAATAAAGTTTCGGATGACCGCTGGCCCAAAGTGCAGAAAATAGGGCAGCATTGGAAATCAGCATGCCCGAGCTATTTTTTAACAGATTCTTTGCCAGTTCCAAGTTACTGCGATTATCACGAGGAATTGGTTTCGGATCATTGGAAACACTCCATTCCAGAAGTTCTAAATCCATCAAGACTCGGCCAGCCAGAAATTTTAGGCCGGATTGACCATTTAAATCTCTAAAGAATTTTCTAAATAATGATTGTTTAGTAATTGGAAAGTTTTTCACCAAACCTAAATCTGGATCATCAAGTTGAGAGGTGCGGGCATGATGTTTCAAATGATAAGGACGATATTTACCGACCTCATTCCAGATCGGACGGGCGCACAACCAGTCAGTGAAGTGTGTGTTTAGCCACTTGGTTTTAAACAGACTGTGGTGTGAGGCATCGTGCATTAAAATGGCCATAGCCAGCTGACGACCTGCCAGAATGGCTAATGCCAAGGCACATATCAATATTTTCCCCCAGACTGGTAAATATTCCCAGCTATAAGCGACTGTGCCAAAGGTCAAAACAATCACAGCCCAAGTTGAACCCACTGCCAGAGCCCCCTGTAAGTCGGATGGGGTGGTCAGCTCCCTGATTTCTTCACGGCTAAATAGCTCTGTGATACTCACTTTACTGTTCATTATTCTGCCTTGATCTAGTTCTTGTATTTCTTGTCACTATATTTGAATTAAAATATTACAGTCAATTTATTTTTGTGAGTGTATGGGAAATAAATTATACACCTTGCTGCTGAAAATATTGCTGCCATAACTGCTGGCCTTGTTCTTCCATACGCCGTACAGCCAGTTCAAACTTTTGTCGGGCTGGAGCGTCTAGCCATTCTTCAGGCAATAGCGGATCTGCACGCAGACTAAATACAGCAGATTTTGCCAGATAAAAGGCAGTTTTAGCTGATTCAGCCAAGGATAACTGTTGATGGTTTTCAAACCATTGTTCAATTTCCTGACTGATATTCAAATAAGTTTGATGCAGGCCATGAATATCCCAAAGTGCAGATACATGAGTGTGCTGATCGATCTCGCTGACCTGAAAAAATCGTGCGCCTTGATCCAGACCAAACTTGACGGCTGCTGATTTAAGCTCATTCAAACTGAGTTGTAAATTATCCGGGCGGATAAACACGTTCTGTTCCAGTTCCTGAAATCCATAATAACGCAGGGCTTTTTCCCGTTTAGATAAGGCCGTACGATCTACTCGCCCCAAAGCACCGGTATAAACCAGAATGTACTTACCCTCCCAAGCCGTAGCGGTCTGCATATTGGGATGTTTGTTCAGGCTGATAAAAGAAGTATCAAATTTTTTTTCAATTAACTGATAAATGCCGCGTTCTACTGACTGAATGATCTGATCCTGATTGAGTCGTGCGACTGCAACCCGCAAGCTGTTGTCAGAGATTCCTAATAAATCTGCTGCACATAACATCTGTTTGATGCTAACAGTAGAGTTATGTGAGGCATAGAGCAGGTCTAGCACCAGATGTCGGGCATTCAGTTTATAAGTCATGAAACTAGATCGTGATTAGAAAATGAGAAATTGGAAACTTTTTGTACAATAGCATTTTGAATAGGAAGAACCAAAGAGGAATACGACTAAAGTGTTTGTATATTCAGGCAATTAATTTTAATTAAAGACAACGTATATGGATAAAAATGACTAGATAAGGTGTTGGTTTTCTACTGAGGCACAGTATTTCACAGTCAATAAGCTGGTCTAAGCAGCAAGTCAGCGAAAAAGACGTGAATCTGTTTTTATTCTTGATTATTTTTAATCCCAGCTCCCTAGGGAACTGGGATTACCTAAAAAATTAAAGTGAAGTGTTAGTTATAACTGCTTCAAAATTGGGTATATGAACAAGAAAAAGATTTCTTACTCACACAAATTACCCTACATATTCGGGTAATTCGGACCACCGCCACCTTCCGGTGTTACCCAGGTGATATTCTGAGATGGATCTTTGATGTCACAGGTCTTGCAGTGTACACAGTTCGCTGCATTGATCTGGAAGCGTTTTGAACCGTCATCATTTTCCATGATTTCGTAAACACCCGCCGGGCAGTAGCGCTGTGCAGGCTCATCCCATTTTGGTAAGTTGACATCTACTGGAATCGAAGCATCGGTCAGTTTTAAATGCGCAGGCTGGTTTTCTTCATGCACCGTGTTCGATACAAACACAGAAGACAGACGGTCAAACGTCAGCTTACCATCCGGTTTTGGATAGTTCGGCTTGAAGTTCACTGCATCAACCGTTTTTAGCGTGCTGAAGTCAGGAACCAGGTCATGCAGGGTGAATGGCACTTTGAATACGTTCTGGTCGATGAAGTTGAATGCACCACCCATCCATTGACCAAACTTGTGCATTGCCGGGCCAAAGTTACGCGCGCTGTACAGCTCTTCTTTTAACCAGCTGTTGTTGAACTTGTCTGTATAAGCAGTTAGCTCTTTTACGAAGAAGTCTTCGCCTTCAGTTACACGTGCAACGGCAAGGTCACCGCCTTTTTTTACACCGGCAGCAATCGCTTCAAATACCGCTTCACCACACAACATGCCGGATTTCATGGCAGTGTGTGAGCCTTTGATCTTGGCAAAGTTCAGGAAGCCGGCATCATCACCGATTAAAGAACCACCCGGGAAGGTGAATTTCGGCAGGGAGTTAAAACCACCTTTGGTTACGGCACGCGCACCATAAGAAATACGTTTACCGCCTTCCAGATACTGTTTGATCAGTGGATGGGTTTTCCAGCGCTGCATTTCCATGAATGGATACATGTGTGGATTTTCATAAGAAAGATCCACGATCATGCCTAATGTCACCTGGTTATTTTCAGCATGGTATAACCACCAGCCACCTGAAGAACCGGTTTCAGATAAAGGCCAGCCTGCACCATGCATTACCAGACCTGGTTTATGCTTGGCAGGATCAATTTCCCAAAGTTCTTTAATGCCGATCCCGTAGTGCTGTGGATCAGCATCTTTATCCAGATTGAATTTTTGGATCAGGCGTTTACCTAAATGACCGCGGCAGCCTTCAGCAAAGATGGTGTATTTGGCATGCAGCTCATAACCCGGCGCAAAGTTATGCGTCGGTTCGCCATCTTTACCAATACCCATGTCACCGGTTTGGATACCTTTCACCGTACCATCTTCATGATACAGAATTTCAGAAGCAGCAAAGCCCGGGAAGATCGATACTTCCAGCTCTTCGGCTTTCTGGCCTAACCAGCGCACCACGTTACCCAGTGAGATCACGTAGTTACCATCGTTATGCATAGTTTTAGGCACCATCCAGTGCGGTGCTTCTTGTGATTTTTCATCTGAAAGAAGGAAGAAAGTTTTGTCTTCTGTCACTGGTACATTTAAAGGTGCACCTTCTTCTTTCCAGTTCGGGAATAGTTCGTTCATGGCACGTGGTTCAAGCACAGCACCCGAAAGAATATGTGCACCGACTTCGGAGCCTTTTTCTACGACACAAACGGACAGATCATTTAAATTGTTTTCAATTGCAAGTTGACGGATCTTGATTGCAGCAGACAGGCCGGCAGGACCCGCACCTACGATCACAACGTCAAACTCCATCGATTCTCTAGAAATATCTTCCATAATAAGAAATCCTGTTTCGCTTAGCGGTATTTTACCACAGTGAAAAAGTTTTTAAATAGAAAGTTGGGAATTGATTATGAAAAAAGCCTCCTAGGAGGCTTTTTCTAAAACGGATTAAGATTTTTGAGGATCGTAGAGTTTTTCTTTGATGAACAGTGCAGGGAGCAGACCACAGATAAAGTATGCTGCACCCATGACCAGGAAGCCTAAACCGATCGAACCGCCAGTTGCCAGATAACCAATCGTAGCTGGCGCAATCGCTGCACCCAAGCGACCGACGTTATATGCACCACCAATTGCTGTACCACGTACATTGGTTGGGAAGCTTTCAGTCATATATGTTGCATTCACACCATATGGAATACCATATAGGAAACCGAAGATCACCAATAAGTATAGAATGTTGTCTGGTGAATTATAGAATACGATCAATGGCAGGAAGATCGCTGTACCAATTGCACCGAAGGCATAAGTAAAACGACGTCCGAATTTATCTGCCATTAAGCCTGCAAGGATTTTACCGAGAATCATCGCGGTATAAGTACCGACCATGTAGGCAGTCATTTCCTTGAACTTCATACCGAGTTCACTTTCAAGGTATGTCGGCATCCAGTTATTAACGCCATAGTAACCAAACTGAAGGAAACCAGCAGTTAAAGCCCATAAGATAAACATGTTGCGGTTTTTCTTATCCTGGAAAATCAGCTTCCAGGTCGACTCAGCAGGTTTGTCAGTCACTTCAACTTTTTTGAAGCGGTTTTCTTGCCATGCAGCTGGTTCTGGAACCATGATGTGCATCAGGATCGCCATTACGATTGGAATTGCAGCCACATAGAACAGCATGCGCCAGCCGTGATCTGGAATTAACCAGCCCGCAAGCAAGGTCGCAACGATATAGCCAACTGTCCAGCCAGCCTGTAATGTACCTAAAACAGTTGTACGATATTTAGTTGGTACGTACTCAGCCATTAAAGTATTCGATGCAATATACAAAGAACCCAATCCAAGAGAAGCGAAGAAACGTAATGCACCAAATTGAGCAAAGCTTTGGGTAAAACCAAGACCACAAGTCAATGCCGAAAATAAAAGGATTGAGACAACGACGGTACGTACACGACCGAATTTATCACAAGCCCACCCTCCGAATATACCTCCAACTGCCATACCTGCAAGGGTAAAGCTTCCGAGCATCCCAGCTTCCACAGAGGTTAGGCCAAATTCAGCTTTAATACTGTTTAAGCTGTAGGAAAGCAGCATTAAATCCGCACCATCGACCAGCAGGGCGAGGAATGCAAAGATAAATGCGATTTTCCAGGTATTTGGGCCAATTTTTGAAATTGTATTCGTTATAGCCATCATCCATTACCTATAAAAAAGGCCTGATCGCAAGGAGAGTTGATCAGGCCAAACTTGTTACTGAGTCGCCTCGCGAATCATATTGCGAGCAATAATGACTTGCTGGATCTGCGTGGTTCCTTCATAAAGACGGAATAAACGCACATCGCGGTAGAAGCGCTCAATTGCATATTCACTGATGTAGCCCGCGCCACCATGGATTTGCACACCACGGTCAGCGACACGGCCACACATTTCTGTTGCAAACATTTTTGCGCAAGATGCTTCAGTACTTACGTTCTGGCCGGCATCACGACGACGCGCTGCATCAAGCACCATACATTTCGCTGCATAAATTTCAGCTTTAGAATCTGCCAGCATGCCTTGGATCAACTGGAAGTTGGCAATCGCCTGACCGAACTGCTTACGTTCAACGGCATATTGCAATGAATCTTCCAGCATACGGGTTGCAGCACCCACGCTTAGTGCGGCAATGTGGATACGGCCTTTATCCAGAACCTTCATCGCAGTTTTAAAGCCAACGCCTTCTACACCGCCAATCAAAGCTGATGCAGGGATACGGCAGTTTTCAAAGATCACGTCACAGGTATGTGCGCCTTTTTGGCCCATTTTCTTGTCACGTTTACCCAGTGAAATACCTGGTAATTTGCTATCAACGATGAACGCTGAAATGGCAGCAGCGCCTTTCAATTCTGGGTTGGTACGAGCCATTACCGTGAACACACCCGCATGTGGGGCATTGGTAATAAAGCGCTTGGTACCATTCAGGATGTACTCATCGCCATCTTTCACAGCAGTGGTTTTCAAAGATGCTGCATCAGAACCTGAATCCGGTTCAGTCAAACAGAACGAGCCAATGATTTCACCGCTAGCCAGTTTTGGCAGGAAGTGCTGTTTTTGCTCTTCAGTACCGTCGATGATCAGGCCAGATGCGCCGATACCGTTATTCGTACCAATCAATGAGCGGAAAGCAGGGGAAGTACGGCCCAGTTCAAAAGCGATATAGACTTCTTCTTCCATGGTCAGGCCAAGACCGTCATATTCTTCAGGAATGGTTAAACCAAATAAGCCCAACTCTTTCATTTGTTGCACGATTTCTGCAGGAATTTCATCCGTTTCTGCAACAATTTCTTCATTTGGGATTAATACGCCTTCTACAAATTGGCGAATCATATCTACCAACTGGTCTAAGGTTTCCTGATCACGAATCATGTCCTAACTCCGTATCTAGGATTTCGTTCTGTCCACATCTTGTCCAATGTGAATAAAAACTCATCACTAAGCTAAATTTATGCGGATACTAATTAAAATTAAAACAAGGATCAATATATACGAAAGTATATTTCGCTGTGCGATATATATGTTTTGCTTTAAAATTAGATTTAAATAATTGATTTAGTTTGATTAATGCTATTTTTAAGGCGTTATAAAATATTTTTTGTTCAAATTTGAATAGTTTACTTTGAACGAAATTTATGTATATTGTTAATTAAATACCGCTGTGCGAAATGAGAAGGTTATGGAAAGCACTGAAATTTTAAAATTGACTGTACAGGAAGATGGCGTCGCGATTGTTCAAATCCATCGCCCGGAAGCACGTAATGCCTTGAACCTGGAATTACGTCAGCAACTCTCTGAAGCATTTCAATACCTTTCAAAATTAGATGCTGTAAAAGCCATTGTTTTGACCGGCGGTGAAAAGGTTTTTGCTGCGGGAGCAGACATTAAAGATTTCACTACTGCAACCACAGCACAAATGTATTTACGCCATACTGAACAGTACTGGCAAAGTATTACTGACTGTCCGAAACCGATTATTGCGGCTGTGAATGGTTATGCACTCGGTGGTGGCTGTGAACTGGCCATGCATGCCGACATCATCATTGCCGGTGAAAATGCCAAATTTGGTCAGCCTGAAGTAAAACTGGGCTTGATGCCGGGTGCAGGTGGAACACAACGTTTACTGCGTGCGATTGGTAAATATCAAACCATGCTTTGGGTACTCACCGGTAAACTGGTGAAAGCTGCTGAAGCTGAGCGTATGGGCTTGGTTTCTGAAGTCGTGGAAGATGAAAACACTATTACGCATGCCATTGAAATTGCTCAAACCATTGCATCTTTCTCTCCAATTGCAGTGCAGCAAATTAAAGAAGTGACCAATCTTGGCCAAGATCAATCTTTACAAGGTGCTTTGGCATTGGAACGTAAAGCTTTCCAGATTTTATTTGATACCAAAGATCAGAAAGAAGGCGTGAATGCGTTCTTTGAAAAACGTCCTGCACAATACACTGGAGAATAAGACATGACCATTCAATCTATGGCGCTCATTGGTACTGGTGTAATGGGCATGGGTATCGCGCAAATCGCAGCCCAGGCAGGTCTGGAAGTGCGCTTATTCGATGCCAAAGCAGGTGCGGCAGAAGCAGGTTTGGCTAAACTTAAAGCTACGCTTGAAAAGCTGCAAGCCAAAGGTAAATTTACTGAAGAAGTTCTGAATGCAACTCTGGCACGTTTCAAAATCCTGAATAGCATTGAAGAAGTGGCTGGTGTTGATCTGGTGGTTGAAGCCATCATCGAAAATCTGGACATCAAGCAAGGTTTATTTAAACAGCTGGAAAGTATCGTATCTCCAGAAACCATTCTGGCAACCAATACCTCATCACTTTCAGTGACTGCTATTGCATCCAACCTTGAGCATCAAGGTCGCATGGCTGGATTCCATTTCTTTAATCCAGTGCCCTTGATGAAAATTGTCGAAGTGATTGCTGGCCTAGCAACAGATGAACAGGTCGTTGCAGATCTACTCGAACTGGCACAACGTATGGGGCACTTCGGTGTGCGTACCAAAGACACGCCTGGGTTTATTGTTAACCATGCCGGCCGTGCTTATGGTACTGAAGCACTAAAAATCCTGGGTGAAGGTGTAGCTTCTGTTTCTGAAATCGACCGTATTCTGCGTGAAGGTGCCGGTTTCCGTATGGGACCACTGGAATTGTTTGACCTGACTGCACTGGATGTTTCTCATCCAGTGATGGAATCGATTTTCAACCAGTATTATCAGGAAGATCGTTATCGTCCAAGCGCTTTAACCCGTCAAATGCTGGCTGGTAAAAAAGTCGGTCGTAAAGTCGGTGAAGGTTTCTATAAGTATCAGGATGGTCAAAAGACCAATGAAGCTCCGGCTCAGATTGCGCCTGAAGTAACTGAATTCAGCCCGGTCTGGATCAAAGCAGATCTTGAACAGGATGCCAGTATCTTGCGTGACTATATCCGTGAGCAAGGTCTGGTTATCGACAGTGCAGAAACTCCGGCAGCTGACAGTCTGATTCTATTGGCCACTTATGGTGAAGACACCACGACTGCAGCGCTTCGTTTTGATGTCGATGCGACTCGTGCAATCAGCATCGATATGCTGACTGATTTTGCCAAGCACCGTACCATCATGCCTTCGATTGCAACTCAAAAAGCCTATATCGACCAGGCACATGCATTGTTTGCTAAAAATGGTCATGGCGTATCGGTAATTGCTGAAAGTATTGGCTTTGTCGCACAGCGCGTATTGGCAATGGTCGTGAATCTGGCTTGTGATATTGCCCAACAACAAATCGCAACTGCAGCCGATATCGATAAAGCAGTAAAACTTGGTCTGGGCTACCCACATGGACCAATTTCATGGGGTGATGTTTTGGGCGCAGAACGTATCCTGTTGATCCTGGAACGTATCCTGACAAATACCGGTGACCAGCGTTACCGTCCAAGTCCATGGGTACAACGCCGTGCCCGTTTAAAACTTTCTCTTCTTCACACTGCAGCAGTTTAAGGAATCAAACTCATGTTAAATGCATATATTTATGATGGATTACGTACGCCATTTGGTCGTCATGCAGGTAGCCTGGCAAAGGTTCGTCCAGATGATCTTGCTGCACATGTGATTAAGGCACTGGTAGAGAAGCATAATTTAGCTGCTGATATTTTTGATGATGTAATTCTGGGTAATACCAATCAGGCGGGTGAAGACAGTCGTAACATTGCACGTCATGCAACGTTATTAGCGGGTCTGGATGTGAAAACGCCAGCACAAACTGTGAACCGTCTATGTGCTTCTGGCTTGGCTGCGGTGATTGATGCTGCTCGTGCAATTACTTGTAATGAAGGGGATATCTTCCTTGCAGGTGGTGTCGAGTCGATGTCTCGTGCACCGTTTGTCTTTGCCAAATCTGAAACACCATTTAGCCGTGATTTTAAAGTATTCGATTCAACCATCGGCGCACGTTTTCCGAACCCTGCCATTGAAAAACAGTTCGGCAATGACACCATGCCGCAAACTGGCGATAATGTAGCAGTAGAATACGGTGTAACCCGTGAAGATGCAGACCAGTTTGCTGCAGCATCACAAGCCAAATATGAAGCAGCTAAACAGGCAGGTTTCTTTGCTGACGAGATCGTGGGTGTTGAAGTGCCACAAGGCCGTAAATTGCCCCCAAAACTGGTCGATCAAGACGAACATCCACGTCCATCTTCTAACTTGGAAGCGCTACAGAAACTACGTCCACTGTTTGAAGGCGGTGTAGTGACTGCGGGTAATGCTTCTGGTGTCAATGATGGTGCAGCAGCGCTAATCATTGGTTCTGAAGCCGCTCAGGAAAAACTGGGCATCCAGCCAATGGCGAAAATCATCGCTTCAGCGGCTGCGGGTATTGAACCACGTATTATGGGCGCCGGTCCGGTTGATGCGATCAAACTAGCATTAAAACGTGCCAACCTGACTTTGGATGACATGGATATCATTGAAATCAATGAAGCATTTGCATCTCAAGTTTTAGCATGTCTAAAAGGTTTAGATGTGGCATTTGACGATGCACGTGTCAATCCAAATGGTGGTGCAATTGCAGTTGGTCATCCATTAGGTGCATCAGGTGCTCGTTTAGTGCTCAGCACTGCTCGTGAATTGCAGCGTAGCGGCAAAAAATATGCTGTGATTAGTCTGTGTATCGGTGTAGGTCAAGGCCTGGCACTGGTCATCGAACGCGTATAACAAAGGAAAAACACATGGGTGCATTAGAGGGTATTCGCGTACTGGATTTAAGTCGCGTACTTGCAGGTCCTTGGTGTGGTCAAATCCTCGCGGATTTAGGCGCTGAAGTGATTAAAGTTGAACGTCCTAAAACGGGTGATGATACCCGTATGTGGGGACCACCTTGGATGAAAAATGACCATGGTGAAAATACACGTGAAGCGGCGTACTACCAGTCAGCCAACCGTAATAAAATGTCAGTTGCGATTGATATTTCAACGCCTGAAGGTCAGGAACTGGTCAAAGCACTGGCTGTAGATTCTGACGTGGTCATTGAAAATTACAAAGCGGGTTCTTTGAAAAAATACGGTCTGGATTATGAAAGCCTGAGCGCGATTAATCCGAAACTGGTGTATTGCTCAATTACTGGCTTTGGTCAAACTGGCCCTCGTGCACCTGAACCAGGTTATGACTTCATTATCCAGGGGATGGGCGGTTTAATGTCTGTCACTGGTGAGAAAGATGACTTACCGGGGGGCGGACCACAAAAAGTCGGTGTGGCTTTTGCGGATTTGACCACGGGTTTGTACTCGACCATTGCCATTCAGGCGGCTTTGTTAAACCGCCATGTGACTGGTCTCGGTCAGCATATTGATATGGCATTGCTGGATGTACAAGTGGCGTTACTCGCAAACCAGGGTATGAATTACCTGGCTTCGGGAAAAATCCCGGGTCGTTATGGTAATGCACATGCCAATATTGTCCCTTACCAAGTATTCCGTGCTGCGGATCAGGATTTCATCATCGCCTGTGGTAATGACAAACAGTTTATAGCCTTGAGCGCTGCAATTGGTTTGCCAGATTTACCGCAAGATCCACGTTTTGTGACCAATGCACTGCGTATTCAGCATCGTGCAGAAATCACAGAGCTGCTAGCCAAACATTTCTTAAGCAATACTGCGAAGCATTGGGTAGAAGCAATTCATGCAGTGAAAGTTCCGGTAGGCCTGATTAATAACCTTGAACAAGCTTTCCAGGAACCACAAGTGCAAGCGCGTAATATGCTGGTTGAGATCCCCCATCCGTTAAAAGAAAAATTAACGGTGATTGGTTCACCAATTAAATTATCGCGTACACCAGTGGAATATCGTAAAGCACCACCAATGTTAGGTGAGCATACGAATGAAATTCTTTCACGTGTCGTGGATGAGGAAAAACTAGAGGCCCTAAAAGCTCAAGGTATTGTTGGTTAATCAAAAAGAAAACCCATAAGTCCAATAAAGAAGCAACTTAATCAAAGTTGCTTCTTTGCTATATACAAGATAATTATTTATAATTTCGCAATGCGAAACACTTATTATGAATTTGAAGGACGGTGAAGACATGTCTGATGATGTACCTGAAACCGATCAGTCGGAAGAAAAATTAATTGCGCCTTTGCGCCATGAGTTATTGCATCCGATCGAAGATATGCAGGATGAAAATGACCGTCAATTTATTACAGCTTTAGCACGTGGTCTGGAGTTACTGCGCTGCTTTAGTCCAAAACATCAGCATCTGGGCAATCAGGAACTGTCACAGATGACAGGTCTACCTAAACCGACGATTACCCGTTTAACCCATACCTTATCCCGTTTAGGATATTTAAAGCAGGTTCCGAATTCGAGCAAGTTTCAGCTCTCAGTCGGCGTACTGTCTTTTGGTTATTCGATGCTGTCGAATTTATCCTTACGTTCAGTTGCACATCCATTAATGAAAAATCTGGCGGACTATGCTGAGGCAGCTGTTGCGATGGCAACCCGTGACCGTCTGAATATGATTTATCTGGATGTGGTGCAGGGCAAAGGCAATGTCACCATGCGTCGTCAGGTAGGAACCCATTTGCCGATTCATTTAAGTTCAATGGGGCGTGCCTGTCTGGCTGCAATGCCAGAAGATGAGCGTGATTTTCTACTTGATGCGATTCGCCGTAAACATGCTAAAGAATGGCCACAGATCCAAAAAGATCTGGAGAAGTCATTTAAAGACTATCAGGAATATGGTTTCTGCTTTTCAATCGGTGAATGGCATAAGGATGTCAATTCGGTTGCAGTTCCTTTTGTCCATGAACAGCATGGTCTACTGGTGTTTAACTGCGGCGGTCCAAGTTTCCTCCTCAATGAAGAGAAAATCAAAAATGATATTGCACCACGTTTATTACATATGGTGAATAATATTAGAAATGAGTTGGGATAATACATTTCTCAATTGATTAATTTTAGAAAATAGTAGGTATTTCAATTAAATACCTGCTATAAAATATCTATAAAATTCATTGAAAATAATAATTCTTTTACCTGATAATAATTTATCATTATTTTACAAATACTTAATTAATTCCTCTATGGTAATTCATGAGTGTTTTTATCACTCATAAGACCTTAATTTAAATTAAAAATAGCTTGATAACTAAAGATGATAAGGGGTATGAAAACTAAGATGAAGACAATTACAACAGCTCTTTCTTTGGCGGTAGTTGTTATAATGGTGACTGCATGTGGTGGTGCAAAATCCTCTACAACAGTGAATACACCCCCGACTAATGGCGGTACTACACCGACTACGCTTGCTTATACCTATGACAAAGCTAAATTTAATGTTGTGGATAACGCTGCGCCTACTAAACAGGTAAGGATCGAGATTGCTGATCTTGATGTTCAAAAGAATGCATATCTGCAACATTCTGTCCAAAAGATATTTAAATACATTCAGGATTATCAGAATGGTACGATCACGGCTGAAGACCTGACCAATGCGGGGATCGCAATTCAAGATCCGTCACCAACATTTTGGCTGATGCTTCAACTGAAACTGATGTAACTGGTCTGGGCGCTTATGCAAAATGGCAATCTGACAAGGGGTAATCCCCCCTAAAAATAATAGGATCTAAAAGTAGAATTTTCTCTTAAGATACGAGCAGGAGATTCTGCATGAAAACATCTAAATTTACTGACAGTCAGATCATGTCCATCTTGAAACAGGCAGAATCTGGCACACCTGTAGCGACCCTTTGCCGTGAACACGGCATGAGTAATGCTACCTTTTATAAATGGCGTGCCAAATATGGTGGTATGGATACATCATTAATGGCTCGACTGAAAGAGCTAGAAGCCGAAAATACCAGATTTAAAAAGATGTATGCGGAAGAGCGATTAAAGGCCGAAATCATCCAGGAAGCGATGGCAAAAAAGTGGTAAAGCCATCTTGCCGGCGTAAGATGGCACAACAGGCAGTTGCCCAGCATGCCATTAGTATTCGTTTGGCTTGTAAAGCATTTGGCATTAGTGAAACCTGCTACCGCTATCAAGCCAAACTCAGCGATGACAATGCACTCATT